>CAZSOP010000430.1:0-3962 GCA_964608385.1 uncultured Cytophagia bacterium | reverse complement strand
AACTTGGGTTTAATGAAAAACAGCTCTCCCTTGCAGCCACATCGATAATTGGTAATGCGTATTCCGGTGAAACTTGCCACCCATTCCGTTTTAAAACTGCCACCCTGCTCATCGCGAACATTCTCAATTAATTAATCATTGCAAGTGGCAGTTTTCATCCGGAACGAGTATTAAAGATTTTTCTCATACTATCTCCTTGGAGGTCTATGGTGTAAGAATTATGAATGATCCGATCGAGAACAGCATCCGCGATTGTGGAATTATCGATCATATCATACCATTGACTCACTGGCATTTGAGATGTGATAATCGTCGATCGCTCGCCATAGCGGTCCTCTAAAATTTCTAGCAGCATCAATTTACTCTGATCATCAATTGGATGCAAGCCAAAATCGTCAATAATCAAAACATATTGTTTTTGTATTTTTAAAAGTTCTTTGTCATATGAGCCATCAGCTTTAGCATATTTCAATTTAGAAAATAATTTTACACCTTTTGTATAGAGAACGGGATGATTGTTCAGGCAAGCCTGATGGCCGAGCGCACATGCAATCGACGTTTTCCCTGCTCCTGTTGGGCCGGTAATGAGTATATTTTCAGCCTTTTTCACCCAATCGCAATTTGAAAGTCGAAGCAGCAAATCCTTATCCAGATTGCGTTTTTGATTCAAGTCGATCTGCTCCAATGATAATTGATATCGAAAGTGTGCAGCCCGGAGTCGTCTTTGCAGTTTTCGATTAAAACGATCTTCCCATTCTGAATCTACCAAATGGCCGATAAGCTCATCGGCTGTAAATTTGTGATGAAATCCGGTTTCCATCGTTGTTTGAAATGCATTAGCCATACCATGCAATTTCATGTCGATCATTTTTTGCAGTGTTGCTTGCGGGGTCATAAGATATTTCTCCTATTGATAATAACCTTTACCTCTTACATTTTTATGATCTGAGGGTAATTTAAAAAAGTCGATTTGGCATGATTCGATCTTTTGCTCTAATATTCGTTTTATCGCTTTGTAGGAATAATGCTGATATTCGATGGCTCTTTGACAGGCATTATTTAGCCGTTCTTTGGAATAGGATTTTTCCAGATTTAAAATTCCCAGACAAACCTTAAAAGCTTGCTCTGGATGTTGCGGCCGAGCCAACACATGTTGAATAACTTGGTAGACAGAGTCTCCTATGCGTTCAGCCCAGTCCAGGAATTTTTGCGGACACCAACCATCGATAAACAAATGGTTAGGTGGCATGTGTTCTTTTAGCGTTGTATATCGATTTCTAAAGTCAGCCGATCGATGGTGAAATGCTATCCGGGTATTTTCAAAAAAGCATTCTATTGTTTTTTCGGTGTAAAAAATAGAAATCATTTTCCCCCGATATCGATAAGGAACACTATAATAATGCTTATCCTCTTTGAGATAAATATGATAATTGAATTGGGCTCTTGACCGTTGAAAACTTTTTCTGACATATTTTTCAGCAGGTAAAGCTTTGAGGACATCTTTTTCAATTTCTTCAAAGAGGTCATTTCTTGAAATCTTTATTTTCTGCATGGGTCTATTATTGTAATCGTCGAGCAATTCAAAAATTGCAGCGTTAAGCTCATCCAGATCGTAAAAGATGCGATTACGCAGCCGGGCAAAAATCCAGGCATAAATAATTCTGACAGCTCCTTCAACCAGGGGTTTATCTTTTGGAGCTGCAGGCCGGGTTGGCAAAATAGTGGTATTATAATGTCTGGCAAAATCCAGATACTCCGGATTGACATCGGGCTCGTATTTATTGGCTTTCGTAATGGCTGTTTTTAAACAGTCCGGCACAATGGCATTTGTCACGCCCCGGAAATAATGAAACGCATTTTGATTGGCATCGATCCAATCGTGTTTCTTTTGGTTTTTAGTCGCTTGAACATAGGTTTTTTGACTGGCGCCCAAAACAGCGACAAATACTTCAATCGGTTGGCTTTTGCCCGTTTCATGATCGACAATGAAAAGATGCTTTCCTGTAAAGTCGACGAACATCTTATCACCGGCTTTGTGCTCGATGTGCATGTCGAGTTTTTCATCGTCACGCCATTTTTGAAAGTGATAACAAAACTGAGAATATCTGTATCCATCAGGATGATCCTTGAGATATTCTTCCCATAAAAGCTGTAATGTGACACCAACGCGCTTGAGCTCCCTTACAAAATAGGGGAAATAGTGATGGAGGGTTTTGTATTTTTCTGAGCAAGGAGTATTATTCTCAGAAAGGATCTCAAGAAGCGCCGTATCAGACATTTCCTTGATCGATGTATAGTCAAGATCTGCATTTTCAATGGCTGTGAGATATTGCTTAACCACAGGCCTGGAAATTTTAAGCGCTCGCGAAATGGCCCTTTCGCTGAGGTTGGACTGTTCCTTGATACGTATGATCTCTCGTATTTTTTCCATTGACGTTCTTTTCATTGGCATTGCTATCACCTCCACAAGTAAGATTAAGTGGAGAAAGATAGCGATTCACGAGAATGTTCGGAAAAGCAAAATGCGGGGTGGCAGGTTTTATCCGGAATGGGTGGCAACTTTTATCCGGAACAGGTGGCAGGTTTCACCCGGAATGAGTGGCAGTTTTGGCCCGGAATACGCAATGCGAACCAGATCTTTGCGAACGACTTTTCCTGAAAAGATCTGATTGATTTTTTTGTTTAGTTCGTGCATTGATCATTTCTTTCCTTATTTGAATTCACGCCAGTTTGGAGAACAAATCCTCAGCAAGGACATTTGCCTTTCGCGGGTCAATCCCGCATGTTCTGTGGTGCGGCTGATTTTGTTTGCTGATAAAGCCACTTGGTCATTAATGCAAACAAATTCTTCTGGTTTGTTCGAAATAAATAAAAAGGTCATGAAAAAGCCATTATCCTTTTAAAATGTCAAGATAGGTGCGAAACTCGAACAATCGATTCCGCTTTTGCCCGGTCACCTCGGTTAAAATGCCGAGCCTGACAAAATCCTGTACCAACCCGTTTGCAGCCCGTGGTGTCAAGCCGATCGCTTGTTCCACTTTGCGAACCGAGATACGCGGACTGGAAAAAAGTATAGTCAGAAGCTTTTGGGCATTATTTGCCTTTTTCCCCAGTTCGGGAATCAGACGCAGCGAAAGATCGGCTCTCAATTGAATGATATGATCCAGAGTGTTCGACGCATTTTCCGCTGTTTCTTTAACCGCCACCAGAAAAAACCGAATCCATCCCATCAGGTCGTTATGGGTTCGGACAAAAGAAAGCTTTTCATAATAAAGCGGCTTGTTTTTTTCAAAAAAATCTGATGTATACAAGAGTGGTTGCGTGATCATGCCGGTGCCAACCAGATAGAGGGTAATTAAAAGCCTCCCGATTCTGCCGTTTCCATCCAGAAAGGGGTGAATGGTTTCAAATTGGTAATGCGCCAGGGCAATCCTGATCAGATGCGGCATCTCGAGCTCGTCATGATGGATAAATTTTTCCAGATCAGACATTAAATCCGGCACGTGTTCATGGCTCGGTGGAATAAAAACCGCATCTGCGAGCGTTGCACCACCAATCCAGTTCTGGCTGCGCCTGAACTCGCCCGGATTTTTATGGCGTCCTCTCACATGAGAAAGCAAGATTTTGTGCGCATTGCGAATGAGTCGATTCGAAAGCGGAAGCTTGTGCAGTTGCTGCAAGGCATAATTCATTGCCTGTATGTACTGATTAACCTCTACCCAGTCGTCACGATGTTCTGGATCAATATCCAGCTGATCCGAAAACGCTTCTTCAATATTGGTTTTCGTTCCCTCGATACGGCTGGAGGTCACCGCTTCTTTGGTGACATAGGATTTGATAAAAAGATCGCTATCCGGCACGAAGCGGGCAATAGCGTCCAACTCTCCCACTTTTTTGGAAGCGCGCTCGAGCAACTGTTGTGTTTTGCTATCCGTTATGATCCATTCATGGTCGATTTTTCC
>CAZSOP010000429.1:0-3978 GCA_964608385.1 uncultured Cytophagia bacterium | reverse complement strand
AGTAACTTGGCGAGCTTGGCGGTTTTGGGTACGCATTAACCGGATGAGCCAAAAATAAAAACACAATCCATTAAAAGCGATAGAGTGCAAATATAATAAACTGCAAGGTTCAAATATGGAAACGACTATTGTATTTCTATCAAAAATTTCGTAGGCTAAAACAAGAGTTCAATTCACCAAAAACAAGAGGGCGAATCTCATTTTATAAAATAATAGTGCAGACAAAAAGAAAAATTAAATATCAACATCAAAGTAAAGGATATCTTATGCAGCGAAGAGATGCTTTAAAACGGATCGCGACGGGTGGCAGCATGGTCGCTATTGCACCCTGGACAACCCTGAGAAGCGACCAGCAGATGGAACGGATTTCAGATCGGCAAGCGTTCGACGCCATTGAAAAATTAAAACAAGAGCCGGCAGCAAAAGCACAAATTATCGATAAAGACGGTGGTCCGCGTCTCTACATTAATGGAACCAGAATCTATCCCCTGCTCGCTCTCAGTACGACCCTGCTTCCGACTCTGGATAATTACACAAAGGCGGGTATTCACTTTTACAATACCCTAATGGGCATGAGAAGCGGCTGGAAAGGTCCGGATCAGTACGACTGGAGCATACAGGATGGATTCATGGGGCGGGTGCTCAATCTCAATCCCAACGCTTATTTTTTCCCGCGCCTGCAGTTAAATACGCCCAACTGGTGGAAGGAGAGCCACCCCGATGAGATGATCGAATATGGTTTTCCTCCTCTGGACAAACGGCATAATATCATCAAAGATTTAAAGCTGGGAGAGGGTGGCCACTATATGGGCTCGGGCCGCGAGGTCTGGGAGGCATCCCTCGCCTCGGAATCGTGGCGACACGATACCGGAGACATGCTGCGCAACTATATCCGCCACATCCAAAACTCGCCGTTGAAGAGCCGGATCATCGGCTATCATTTCACACTCGGCAGAACCGGTGAGTGGAACTATTATGGTACTGGTTTTCTACCCGATTACAGCGCTCCCATGAAACGCGTTTGTGGTTATATTCCTTCAGTGGAAGAAAGAACGCAAACGACCTATGGTCTTCTAAGAGATCCACAAGAGGAAGGAAAGGTCATCGATTTTTATCAAGCCTTTCACAATACCGTTGCCGATGCTATTCTCTATCTGGCAAAAGTGATAAGGGAGGAAACTGCAGGCGAGGTGCTCAGCGGCGTCTATTACGGCTATGTCCTCGAACAGGTCCGCATTCAGGAAGGCGGTTATCTGGCCGCAGAAAGAATCATCAAAAGTCCGGACATCGACGTGCTCATATCGCCTTACACTTATCAGGGAAACAATTTCAAGGGAGATGAAAATCAAAAGAGCGGCATGGTCGATGATGCCGGCAACTGGCTCGGCCGCGCTCGTGGCGTCGGCGGTGACGGCGGTTTTCGCATACCACCGGAATCGGTCAGACGTAACAAAAAGCTGTTTATCTGCGAAATCGATCCCAGCACCTACCAGGCAAATAAATATCACGGCGTCGGCGGTCCCGGTAGTGAGACGGTTAAGGGCAGCCAGAATATTCTCAGGCGCGATCTGGGACAAGTCTTTGCCGGTGGATTCGGCGGTTGGTTATACGACTTTGGACCCCGTTACGGTTCCAAACAGGGATGGTTCAGAGGTAAACCTCTCATCGAGGTTATGAAAACATTTGCCGATAACGGCAAAATCAGAACCGCTCTGAATACCACTCCGGTTTCCGACATGCTTGCCGTCTATGACGCAAAATCCTTTTATGCCACCGAACACTGGCTTGCCGGCGAGCCCTGGGAAGGATATGGTATCGGATATTGTGATTTTTTCAACCACTGGTTTATCAATTCGCAGGCAAGGGCATTACACCGCATCGGTTCACCAATGGATTTTATCTATCGTTTTGACTTGATCAACCCGGACCCGAAGAAATACAAATTGATATTCATGTTCAACTGTTTTTATATGGACAAAAAGGAGGTAGAATATACCCGATCGATCTTGCGCAATAGCGGCACCACGGTTGTCTGGTTTTACGCGCCGGGACTGGTGACCCCCGAAAAATTAAACAAGGAACAAATGCAACACCTGACCGGCTTTTCTTTCACTGAACAGTCCAGCGGCCCGATGATGATCAACAGCAAAATCAAAAACAACAATGAACAGTTTGAACATCCTTTTGGTCTTTGGCGTCAGGCATGGCCGCGGTTTAGTGTCACCGATGATGATGCCGAGATATTGGGTCGCTGGATGGATAATGATACCCCGGCCTTTGCCCGCAAGCAAATGGATGGCTGGACCTCTGTCTACGTCGGTACTGCTCCCCTGCCGGTGGAGATACTGCGATGGTTAGCGCAGCAAACGGACGTTTCTTTATGGAGCAGCAAAGCCGATAACGTGCGGGGCATTCGGGATGCTGCCATGATCGTTGCCTCCTCGCCATCCGGTGAACGAACATTATCGCTGCCAAAAGCCATGCGCCCCATAGAGGGGAATGATTATTCCAAAACCCATCGCCTCAATATGGAATTCGGCGAGGTCAGGCTGTTTGTCGCCTGAATACGGTAAAGCAACTCCATTCTGTCCGGCAGACCACCTGGTATGAGGTGTAACACATGGGTTTTGGCTAAAGCGCTTCCCCTGGTGTCCGCCAGGGCCACTGGCGGGAGGCGAAAACTGTCAAGGTGCGACGCAGGTGATTTAAGGAGACCGCAAAAGTATAAATTTCCTGCGATATTATCTAAAGCAAATAATTTATGGTCGACAATAATGGGTTGGGATCTATAGTAAACGGATTCATAAAAAAGCTGTTCGCCACCCCACAGATCAAAACCATAGATATCGCGTTCTCCGGCTGGAATCACATAAACAACACCGTTTGCAATGACGGGTGTATAAACATAGTCGCCTTCAAAGGTATGCTGCCATAAAAAACTGCCGTTTGCTTTATCAAGTGCCACTATTTGACCCTTACCCTCACCGTTATCGCGGATTGTAAAACACAACACACTATCCGACACGGCAAATATATTTTTCTTGTAAACCTGGATTGTTGTCCCCTCTGGATAATAAGACCACTTTGTTTTACGGCTCTCCTTGTAAACGGCATAAAGCGTATCAATAGAGTGTGCCCAGTTCGTTATGCCACACGACCTTTCCGCTCTGACGTTTTAAAGCATAAAGACCCTTACCATGTTGTCCTCCGACAAAAACAAAAGAGTCGTTTTGAGCACAGGCAAATGACATCGAACCGCCGGTTCCCGGTAATTGAAATGTCCATAAAGAGTCTCCGCTCTCCATGTCAATAGCCTCAACTGTGTTTGGTGTCCCATCCATTGATACACATAACAGGTTATCATAAATCGTTACATCCGAAATCACTTTGGCCATCTTTGGTTTATAGACAGCCCATTCTTGCAACGGCGGATATAAAATGTTCTCTTCGGAAACCCATGATGTTCTCCACCTGTTGTAATTAACCATCGGCCAGTTCTGCGACCATGCAAATGCAGGAACAATATAACAAAAGCTTTTTTATTTTAACCTTTGGGTCACCGCTGCCCAGGGTTTCAATGAGCAGAAAGCCGCGATATCCGCCGTCGGCGATGCGTTTTTCGATCCGTTTAACATCGACCGGAACTCGCTGGTCACCATACCAGACATATTCCTTCAGCTGCCAAGAGACCGCATAGGGCAAGAGGCCGGCGATCTCTTCATAGGGATCGCCCTGGCGCAAACTGCCAATATCGAGTACAACGCCAAACCAATCCGAATTCACCGCTTTTACGATTTTGATCGCCTCGTCGGCGGTTTTGATAAAGTGATTGTGATTCTGCATAGCGGTGATGACACCGTGATTCTTGCCATAATCAACACAGCTCTTCATATCCGGTATCATCCATTCCAGCACCTCATCAAATTTCTGGTTCTTCCGAATAATGAGTACTTTTTTAACCGCTGAGAAAACGCCAAG
>CAZSOP010000428.1:0-3983 GCA_964608385.1 uncultured Cytophagia bacterium | reverse complement strand
GAGGCCGAATTATTCGGCTTTTTTTTTTGTATATGGAATCTCTGATATTGAATTTGGTTTATGAATAGAAAAAAATCCAAACAACGAACCCACTATGTTTGTCAGCACTGCGGCACCATCTCTCCGGGCTATATGGGTAAATGTCCCGGCTGCAATGCCTGGAATTCACTCGTTGAGGAAAAGATAAAACCAGCTGGTAATACAGGGGTTCTATCTGAGGGCCCAAGGAGTGAAGCCGTCCCTTTACACGAGATAACCATGGATCAGTTGCCGCGGTATAGCGCCTCGAGTGCCGAGTTTAATCGCGTCCTTGGAGGTGGTATTGTCAAGGGATCCGTTGTACTCATCGGTGGTGACCCCGGCATCGGTAAATCGACCCTGCTTTTACAGGAAGCCACTCAGATCAATTACAAAATTTTATACGTTACCGGAGAAGAATCCCTGCAACAGACCAAGATGCGGGCGGTTCGTTTGCAACTCAACTCTGAAAATCTCTACATTTATGCTGAAACCGAACTCGAGGATATTCTTGAAACCATACACTGGCTAAAACCGCAATTCGTCGTTGTCGATTCCATACAAACCGTTTTCACTTCTGCATTGGAAAGCGCTCCGGGAAGCGTCAGTCAGGTCAGAGAATGTGCGATGCGATTTATTCAGATCGCCAAAAGTATGCACATACCTATTTTCCTCATCGGCCATGTTACCAAGGAAGGCTATCTGGCAGGCCCCAAAGTGCTGGAACATATGGTGGATGCATTGTTGTTGTTCGAAGGAGATCGCGACCATTTTTACCGTATTCTCCGTTCGATTAAAAATCGATTCGGTTCAACCCGGGAGATCGGCGTTTTTGAAATGACGGAAAATGGTCTGGAAGATGTAATCAATCCCTCAGCTGTATTTCTGGCTGAACGGCAAACCGATACTTCCGGTTCAACAGTGGTTTGCAGTATGGAAGGCACACGTCCTATCTTAATAGAAGTTCAAGCTTTGGTGAGCTCCTCCAATTACGGCTTGCCACAACGCAATACCATTGGATTGGATCAACGACGTATCATGATGCTTTTGGCGGTTCTGGAAAAACGATTGTCCTTTAAAATCGGCTCAATGGATGTCTTTGTCAACGCGGTAGGAGGGATGCGGATCGATGAAACCGCAGCAGACCTTGGTGTTTTGGCATCGATCGCTTCAAGTATGCATAACCGTGTTATCGATCCCGAGGCAATCCTGCTGGGTGAAATCGGTCTCGGCGGTGAATTAAGATCGATAACGCATATCGAAAGCCGCATTTCTGAGGCAACAAAGATGGGATTTAAAAAAGCAGTGCTTCCGAAAGGTAATCGCAAAAAACTGAATATCTCAAATATTGAATTGATACCGGTAAACAATGCTCAAAGCGCTTTGGACATTGTGCTGCAATAAGAAATCAGACGATATGGAACTTTATGAATTTTCAACTTTTAAAAACAGATGCAAAATCAGCTGCCCGTGCCGGACAAATTGAAACGGCACATGGTTTGATCGAGACGCCTGTTTTCATGCCGGTGGGTACACAGGCATCTGTAAAGGCCATTTCACCCCAAGACCTGGATGAAATCGGCGCCCAAATCGTTCTCGCCAATATGTATCATCTATATTTGCGACCGGGAGGGGTGATTATTCAAAACGCTGGTGGCATTCAAAAATTTTCCGCCTGGCATCGGCCGGTGTTGACTGATAGCGGCGGCTTTCAGATCTTTAGCCTGTCAAAGTTTAATCGAATTTATGATAAAGGCATTCGCTTTCGCTCGCATATCGATGGCTCTGAGCATTTTCTCAGTCCCGAAGATGTCGTCAGAACACAACGCCAGCTCGGTTCCAATATCATGATGGTTTTGGATGAATGTGTGCCCTATCCATGTGCGTATGAAGAAGCTCTGATTGCGCATAAGAGAACGATCGAGTGGGCAAAAAAAAGTCTGCTGACGTTTTCCAGATCGGAAAAGGATTCTAATCAAAGCCAGGCACTCTTTGCCATCGTACAGGGAAGTACTTATAAAGAGCTTCGTCAGCAAAGTGCGGAATCGCTGATGGAACTCGATTTTTCCGGATATGCGATCGGCGGTTTGTCTGTTGGTGAGCCCAAATCGCTCATGTATGAAATGACCGCCCTTTGTACTGATTTTTTACCCGCAGACAAACCCAGATATCTTATGGGCGTGGGCAAGCCCGAGGATATACTCAATGCAATCGAGTATGGTGTTGATATGTTCGATTGTATCCTGCCGACCCGTAATGGCAGGAACGGTACTGTTTTTAGCCGCCATGGCCAATTCAATATCAAGAATGCACAACATAAAGAGGATTACACGGCACTTGACGATACCTGCGACTGCTATACCTGTAAAACATTCAGCAAAAGTTATCTGCGCCATTTATTTAATGCAAAAGAGTTGCTGGTATTACGGTTACTGAGTTTACATAATTTGCATTTTTATCTTAATGTGGTCAGGCAAGCACGCAAAGCCATACTTGACCAGCGATATTCAGAGTGGAAAACACTCTTTTTAAATTCTTATTATCAAAACAACCAGCGTACAGCGTAAGCTGATCGCTGACGACTTGTGATTAAACCTGGGAGAACATTATGAATTCACTTATGTTTGTACTGGCGATGGTTGGCCCGAGTCAATCCGGCGGAGAGGGTGGTGGTGCACTGGGATTTTTCTTTCCCATCATACTGATTTTCGCCATTATGTACTTTTTAATCTTTCGTCCGCAGGCGAAACGTCAGAAGCAGCATCGGGAGATGCAAAAATCTTTGCAAACAGGGGATAAAATATTGACCGTGGGTGGAATCTACGGCACTATTGTCGGATTGAAGGAAAAGGAAAACATGATTGTGGTTAAAATCGCTGATAATGTAAGAATTGAAATGACACCGAGCTCTGTTGCCAGTAAAGTAAGCGATCAACCAACTAAAAAGTAAGATGATGGATCTTATATTTTTTGGATCGCCGGATTTTGCCATACCGGCACTGAAACAACTTGTGAAGCGGCACAATGTTTTGGCAGTTGTAACCGGACCTGACCGGCCGGCCGGGCGCGGCCAAAGTCTTCGCCCGACAGCGGTTAAAATGGTAGCAGAAAAAGCCGCACTGCCGGTATTACAACCAGAGTCCTTTACGGATACGGATTTCCTGAAACAACTCGAGGCATACAAGGCCGACATCTATGTTGTGGTTGCATTCAAGATCTTACCCCCTGAGGTATTCGAAATTCCTTCGGTGGGAACGATAAATTTGCATGCATCCCTGTTGCCCCGGTACCGGGGCGCAGCCCCTATTCAATGGGCGTTGATAAATGGTGAAAAAAAGACCGGCGTGACCACATTTTTTATCAATCAACGGGTCGATACCGGTGATATTCTGTTGCAAAAGTCCTATGCTATCCCTGAAAATATGATTGCAGCGGAATTACATGATGCTCTGGCACACCTTGGCGCCGATGCCCTGGTCGAAACCCTGGATGCTTTGGAGAATAATACCATTGAACCTCAACCACAACAGGGTAAAGCATCAAAGGCCCCTAAAATTTTTAGAGAATTGGGCGCTCTAAACTGGTCTGAATCTGCGGAATCGATTCATCATCTGATAAGAGGGTTATCTCCTTATCCGGGTGCTTTTTCATATCTTGATGATAAATATATAAAATTTATCCGCTCAAAAGTGATCCATCCTGAAGCTCCGATGAATGGAAACGGACAACTTGTCGTTGAATCCAGTCCGGATCGGCTGTTTGTAAAAACCGGCCGTGGATTGCTTGAAATTTTAACCTTACAACCGGCCGGCAAAAAACAGATGCGCGCAGACGAATTTTTACGCGGATACCGTTTGCCGCCGGAAGCGCGTTTTCAACAAAAACATGCAAAATAAATCGAAACAATTTACTGACAGCCGCAAGGCTGCCCTGTTGATGCTGCAACGGATCGAGCTCGAAGGTGC
>CAZSOP010000427.1:2876-3987 GCA_964608385.1 uncultured Cytophagia bacterium | reverse complement strand
GTTTCTTGGCGTTTTCTCAGCGGTAAAAAAAGTACTCATTATTCGGAAGAACCATATATTATTATGAGAATATTTATAAATATTGAGCTTGTTCGAAATTATTTGTCTCCCTGAAGATTCTTATACAGCTCATGGCATTGTCGTGCAAAGCCCGCCCAGGAATAACAGGTTTCAACGCGTTGGCGTCCTTTTTTGCCGAGCTCTTTGCGTTTGCACGGATTTTGTGCCAGATAATCGATTTTTGCGGCCAAATCCGCAACATCGTTTTCCTGACAAACCATACCGCTGTCGGAAATCAAATAGGGTATGGCACCGGAACGAGAACCAATTACCGCTACCCCGCACGCCATAGCCTCAACCACAACGCGGCCAAACTGCTCCTTACATCGATTCCTGGTAATCGTCGGCACCACCAGACAATCCATTTGCGCATATAACAGCGGCAATTCCTTTTGATTCACATAACCACGGTAATCAATTCGAAAAGCCAGACCAAGTGAATCGATAAGAGAAAACATTTTCTCCATGTCCGCTTTAACCCCCTTGCCCACGATCATCAAACGGGACGAAACATCGAGCTCTGCAAAAGCCCTTAACAATAAATAAATCCCCTTATCCTCTTCGATCCGGCCTACATAACCGAGGGTGAACATACCGTTGCGATCCGGCCGGCTCTGCGGGCGGAACAAATCCACATCGGTTCCCCAGGGGATGATCTTTATCAGCCCTTTGTAACCCCGGTGTCTGAGAAATTCATGCGATCCCTCATATCTCACCGTGGCGGCATCCGCATAGCGGAAAAGCTGTTGTTCCGCATAGTCGTAGATAAACCCAAACCGATAGGGAACCCGGTCGTATAATATATTCTGAAAATTGTCGAAAACCAGTTTTGCATCGGGACAATAAACCCTCTTTAGCATACAAGCCTGTAAAGCAAACATCGTATTGGCTTCATCAAAAAGATGAATAATATCCGGCTTGAATTGCCTGATGACCGGCGCAATTTTTTTCAGAAAAAAACTCCGGTGCCTGTAACCCGGGAAAATCACCGGTGCCGAAATAATGTCATAGCGGTGTTCCCGATGATCTGTCGATTCGTTGCGGTACGGAT
>CAZSOP010000427.1:0-2866 GCA_964608385.1 uncultured Cytophagia bacterium | reverse complement strand
CGCTCGTCGTAGCCTCGTCACACGCTGGCTCCCGTCGCCGACCCGGCATCTCGGTTCGTTGCGGTACGGATCATTCCAGTTCGACGGTTTGATGAGCTTGATCTCAGCACCGGCATGACCGGCAAGGTGATCATATTTTTTCATTTCTTCCGGATAAACCGCAGCATGCTCGATATATAAAATTTTCAAGGTTTCCTCGCATACACTTTGACATATTCACCCAATCCGATAAAATAAGAAAAATTGTTGAAAACCCGAAACAGAAAACGTTTGCTGATATTTTTCAGCGTCGGTTTGATTTTGGAATAATAGGCGCGGGATTGAACGATGTCATAATCGTCAAAATATTTTCGGCACAGGTATCCCAAAGATTTGGGATTAAAATAAAAAAGATGCTCCGGCGGACGGATATGTACCCAGGCACGGCGCTTCAATTGAGCGGCGAGCGAGACCGAGTTGGGTGTTCCCAAGACCAAAAGTCCCTCCTTGCGCAACAATCCGTGCGCCTGTTCGATAAACTGCAGCGGATCCAGCACATGCTCGATCACATCCCAGGCGGTGACAACATCATAGTAATTTTTCGGCAGGTCCACTGTTTCCAGAGTTCCGGTTTTTACATCCAGTCCCATACGGTTACGGGCATACCTGGCTGCGTATTCCGCCGGTTCGATGCCGGCGACATGCCATCCCCGTTCCTGTGCCACATGCAGAAAAAAACCGGCGGCGCAACCGACATCCAGCAACCGGCCTTTATCCGGTTTTCTCTTTTCAATCGCCGCCAATTCAAATGCCGCTATCCTTTCCTTTTCTTCTTTCTTGTCCTGAATATAGTCGCGATATCCCAGCGTGTTTTTTGCATTATCCTGGAAATAGGATTTGGCGTAAAGATTCAAAATGGTATCCATATCGTGATGATCAAACTCCGGCGTCGCAGCAAACAGGACGCCACAGTCAAAACACCGGTAAATGTCATACCCATTTTTTTCAAAGTGCTTTGAGGTCTTTTGACTTGAACAAATTTTGCACTCTTCTCTGTTGTTATTCATTATTTCATCTCTTGACATGTTATGCTTAAAATTTTACAAAAGGCCTGACCAAAAAAGCAATGGATTGCAACTCTTTTTCAATAAAGTCAAAATCCTGCCGGTCAAACGGTTTAAACATAGCCAGGCCGGCGAGTACAACAACAAAATAAACAAATGCCTTGATGATTAAAAGCAATGGATTGGGCACCGAAATCAACAAAATCAGCAGCAATCCCATCGCAACCGCAAGCACTGTCTTGAGCAAAAATATAAACGGATAGCGAATGCTGAGAGACTGTCTGACCGCGATCAGTTCAAACGCAATGATGGCAACCGTGGAAATACCGGTTGCCACTATAGCCCCCATAACGCCCCAATAGTGTATCAGCAGAAGATCCAAAAGTATATTGCAAGTGCCGAATATGGCCCGCAAGCGAAAAACAGTGCTTTGCCGTTCAAAAGCATAAAGGACAGCCGAATTGACGCCGGCGCCGGTCAATATGGAGATCAGATAAAAAAGAGCAAAAACCCGAAACAGGGACGCCGCCGATATAAAGTCATCGGAATAGAGTAAAACCATGATCATATCGGCGTGAAGGATAAAAAAACAAAAAACCGGTAAACAAAACAAAATGATCACCTTCAGGATCATACGCCAGCCGCGTTGTAATCTTTCCATTTTACCTTCATGAACCGCTTTTGCAAACAGTGTCAAAGAAACACCGCCAAACCCGGCGGTAAAGAGGTAAAAAAGCGCCATGGTAAGAGAAAAAGAGAGATTAAAATAGGCAATCTCCTCATTCATCACCTGAAACAGACCCAGAATAAAAATATCAGAGTACCGCCCCAAAAGATAGTTTAAAAATTTTGTCAGCCAGGCAACAACATTAAAACGCCATATTCTCATTTTATCAATCGCGGTGGATTTTGCAAAAAAAAGCGAGCCATGCCGAATGGAGAAAAAACAAACGACCGCCACAAGTACTGCCGTCATCAGGTAAAGCAGTTGCCGAATACCATATCCATGATAGAGCAACATCCAGGCACCGGCGCTGACTAGTATCTTAAATCCAACGTTGATGATAAAAGAAAATTTCAAATCATAAAAACTGATCAACAGGGCATTCATCCATATGGAAAAAGCAAAGAATACCATGTAAAGCGATGCGATACTGATATAGGTGGAAAGCGGAGAATCAAACCAGAGATTCCATTGCGTCGATAAAGCATTCATCAGAAACAATGAAAGCAACGAAATTGCAATAAAAATAAAAAGCGAAAACCTGAGATATGCGGACAGTTTTTGCCGGCTCAGCTTGGGCACAAAAACATTCGCAGAGGTATCGAGCCCGAAAGAACAGAGCATGGAAAACAAAAATATCAGCGTATAGAGCTCGGACCAAACGCCGTAATCATGCGCTCCCAGGCCACGAGCCAGAATGATCGACAACAACAGATCCAGAGCATATCCGGTGATCTTGGCGGCATGATTCCAGACAAAAGCAGTGCCTATTTGGTTTTTAAGCGTCATCCTGACCATCCGGCTAATAATTTAATGAAAAGGAAAGCTGCAGGCATGACCCTGCCTCGCTGACAGCCCCGTTGTTCCAATCACGCCTGTATTGCATACCAATATACCCCACCGGCAACACTCTGTACTCCAGCGTGCCTCCCATCCGGTTTTCTCTTTGTAACCGCCCTCCCAAAAAAGCAGCATCCGCCGGGCCGGCGGGAGGCAAAGTAACATCGCCACCGGCATTGTGAGATGAGGTATTTTGCCCATGTCGTCTTTTTTCATAAAAAAAAGAGTCTTTTTTATTTTATAAATTTTGGTAAATTAT
>CAZSOP010000426.1:0-3994 GCA_964608385.1 uncultured Cytophagia bacterium | reverse complement strand
AGCGCGTATAAAATTTGTCGGTTTTGCATTGTCCTGATTCTTGTCACTCATACGATATATTCCTGTTATTACCTTTGGCTTGTTTAACCTATAATTTAAAAAAATATTGCTTTATTTCAATACAATAATTTGTTGCAGCGGGTTGCAAAGCTGTCGCAAAACCGTCACTTCTGACATGGCGACCTAAAAAATCCTGGAAAAGAATGGCTTACTTCCGTGATATGAGATGTGATTTTTCTTAAAAAAAATGCAAAAAAGAGTGGACTTTTTGTCTAATATTGTTAATTTAAATAAGTTATGCCACCTCTCAGGGTGCATTGTATATCCATACACAGGGTTTTCTTTTTAATACTTTCGATACAATCACTCTTTCTTTTCAATTTTCTACAACCCGGATAGCGGACTGTTGTCTAAATTCGCTCTTTGCCGATAATCTGTTCCTGGTCATATTTATAATAATATAAGAGATCATCTCAATACAATTTACGCAATCCGTCAAAAATAAAAAGGAAAACAATATGGGACCCTTTAATGAGACCATTAAGACGATGAACGTGTGGAGATATGGAGTGGTGATTTGTGTTTTTTGCAGTTTGATTTTCCCGCTTTCCCTTTACGGGGGTATCGATTTTAGCGGTTCACCTCGCGAAGGCTATGCCCCACTGGTTGTGGAGTTTCAGGACGAATCAACCAATTTCAAGCCAGACGAGTACGACGAGGTTCGATGGTTTTGTCCGGGGGGAACGCCGGAACGATCTAGCGGCAGCACCACCACGGTCACCTACCATGAACCGGGCTATTACGATGTCACCATGCGCCTGATGCGAAGCGGCAGTGTCTACAGACATGAAACGAAAAACAGATACATTCATGTTCTCGCCTATGAGCTGGACTGGGGCGATGCCAACAATCTTTATCATACTCTGGAAGCCGATGATGGACCACACCATATTGTTTGTGATTCGCTTTATCTGGGCACACCGCCGGATGCAGAAGAGAATGGCATCCCAACCCTTGATGCAAGCGGAGATGACGAAGACAATCGCGATGATGAAGACGGTGTCACCTTTCCAAGTCCTCTGATTCCCAACGGTATTCTGGATATCAGGGTTGATACTCACGGTAGTGGCTATTTGTATGGCTGGATCGATTATAATGCAGACGGGGATTTTGAAGATCCGGAAGAAACGATTTTTGACGGTATTTTTGTAAGTGATGGAGGGTTTCTGCACCCGGTGATGATCGTGCCTGCAGATGCCTATGTCGGCAGAACCACAGCCCGTTTCCGTATCAGCAGCGAAGAAACGCTCGGACCAACCGGTCCAGGATCAACGGGAGAAGTCGAGGATTATATGATCAGTATCCTTCACCCCTATGATTTTGGCGATGCGCCGCATGGAGTGATGGGGGATGACGGCATTGAATATGATTATGCCACAACCGGTCCGGTAGCGCCAAGGCACCACATTACTTTTCAACGCTATCTGGGAAGCTGTTCAGATGGCGAACCAAACGGTCAACCGAGCCTCGGCGCCACCGGAGACGATACCGACGGCAGCCCCAATGATGAAGACGGCGTCGTCCTGCCCATGCTGGTCAAAGGGACACCGAATTCCATTCGGGTCACCACCCACGGCAGCGGCATTTTGCACGCCTGGATCGATCTGAACGGCAATCATCGGTTCGATCATCCGGATGAAAATGTCATCCGCACTCCATTGGGAGAAGGAGAGTTTACTCTTTCCGTCAACATTCCAATGGATGCCGCCGAGGGGCACACTTATGCCCGATTTCGCTATAGCGACGATTCTTTTCTTTCTCCCACAGGCAGGGGCGGTGATGGCGAAGTTGAAGATTATGTTGCGGTTATCCTGCCCGCCAATACGCATGATTTCGGCGATGCGCCAAACAGCTATTCCACCACAGAGGCGAGCGGAGGTCCCAGGCATGTGCCCAGCCCAAGGCTGCATCTCGGGGCTACCATGCCCGATACGGAAAGCGATGGTCATGCCAGCGAAAATGCTGACGGAGACGACAACGCCGGCTTGGACGATGAAAACGGCATCACCTTCGTCGATCCCTTCATTCCCGGCGAGTTGAGCAGGATCAATATCCATGCCGTCAGAGACGGCGTGGAAGCATTGCTCTATTGCTGGATCGATTACAACCAAAACGGGGATTTTAGCGAACCGGGTGAATATGTGTTCTGCCATGAACTCAGCGGATCCGGCCCCATCAGCGAAGAATTGAACATAATGATTCCCATTTGGGCCAGAACCGGCCCCACCTTTGCCCGCTTTCGCCTCTCGTCTCAAAGCGATCTTTCTTTTAACGGTCCGGGTGGTGCCGGCGAGGTCGAGGATTATCAAATCGAAATCGTCACGGACGATGGACTGGACTTTGGTGATATGCAGATTGACGGTATACCCACAACCCTGGCTGAAAACGGACCGAGGCACCCCATTCACCCCGATATCCGGCTGGGAGATATCATCGACGGCGAAGAAGATGTTGCCGTACATCCGGTTCCATCGCTTGCCGATGATCATGATGCCGCCGATGACGAAGACGGCTGGGACTATACCGTGCTCTCACCCGGAGATCCCATCGCGATCCTGCACATCCAAACCCATAACAGCAGCGATCGCGTCGCTTATTTGCACGGCTGGATGGACCTCAATAAAAATGACCGCTTTGATGAACCGGCCGAAAAAATCATCGACGGGATGGAACTGGGCACAGGTCTGTACGCTATAAAATTCAACCTGCCTTTTATGATCGATCCGCTTTATGCCCCCCTCAGATTGCGCTACAGCACCGATGCGAGCCTTGGCACAACCGGTCTGGGCGGTTACGGCGAAGTAGAGGATTACCTGGTACCCATGGGATTTGATTTCGGCGATGCCCCGGGTTCGGAACTGGGCTTTAATTACCCCACCACCAGAGCCGAGGACGGTGCCTATCATACCGTTACGCAGCAATGCTATCTGGGTGAGTTTATCGATCATGAACAGGACGGCAGGCCCACAATGACCGCAGAAGGTGATGATGAAAACACCTCCAGAGATGATGAAGATGGTATTATCATTCCTCTGCTCAGAGTCGGGCAACCGGCGACGTTGCAGGCCACGGTTCATCTCGATCCGGAACGCGATTTCCCCGTTGCCGGACTCTATGGCTGGATCGATTTCAACCGCGACGGCGATTGGGAAGACCCGGGCGAATACGCCGTCACCGGTGTTACCATACACGAACCGGTGCACACTTTTGGTATCAACGTCCCGGCCGATGCGGTACCCGGCCACACCTACGCCAGATTCAGATTGACCGGTGAGCCTGTGGCCGTTACTTATAGCGGCTATGGCGGCAGGGGCGAAGTGGAAGACTATCTCGTCTACATCGATGACAGCGCCTATGATTTTGGTGATGCACCGGACAGCTATTCCACCTATCTCAGCAGCGATGGAGCTCGCCATCCTATCTCAGATGAAATTTTTCTCGGTTTAAATGTAGACTCTGAATCCGATGGCCATCCCTCTACCTCGGCAGACGGGGATAACACCCACAGTATAAATGACGAGGATGGAGTAGCTTTTCTCACCGATCTTATACCCGGTGAAAACGCCCGCATCAGGGTCACTCCCTCGACTACGGGAGTTCTATGGGGCTGGGCCGATTTCAACCAGGACGGCGACTTTACGGATGCAGAAGAAAACATCTTTGAAAACGAGGAAATCGGCGACGGTACAACCGACCTTTCATTCAACGTTCCGGCATGGACCGGTACCGGAAAGGTTTATTTTCGCTTTCGCTTTACAAATATTTTCGTCTTCTTTTTCGGAGAAAGCTCTTATTACAAGGGAATTGGTCCTCCCGGCGAAGTCGAAGATTATATGATACAGGTCCATTCTGCAGTCGAGGCGCAAAAATGGTATCAGCCACCACTACAAAATAAAAAATCCTATTATGCCCACAGTTACTGGGGATGGGATGA
>CAZSOP010000425.1:0-3994 GCA_964608385.1 uncultured Cytophagia bacterium | reverse complement strand
TCTTGGCGTTTTCTCAGCGGTTAAAAAAGTACTCATTATTCGGAAGAACCACTTTATTTTTCCTGGCGGCTTTGCGTGAGTATATCATTGTTTGTCTTGATTTAAAACTCTATAATTCCAATCATTTTTAAGAACAACCTGGTAGAGCCTTCGTAACGGCTGATCATCGGGTGATCTTTGCTCCCTTCTACATCTTTCCAGGGCAGGGTCAAAGCGACAGCCGTTGGAATGAAGACCATTACTATTGAGATAACAAGTTTTTGAAACATTCAACATCCCTTCTGTTAACTGGTAAATTCTTAAAATTTGATATGTATATTGCCATCTCTCCAACAGGGTTTCCCATTAAAGCGGCAATAGAAATCATCGTTTTGCTCTCAATGTCTCCAACAACCTGCTGTTTTCCTGCAAAATATCCTTGTTCAGTTTTTGCATGGACGCCAGGGTTTGCATATACCACCTGTATTCTTCTCGAATGGTTCTTGTTTCCGGATCATAAAATTCCGTTCTGGGTTTGTCGAGATTGGGCAGAACTTGCTGCACCGATAGCGATTCCAGCTTTTTCATATGATCGACCAGGATGTGAATATGAAAATAATAGCTCTCCATGTTCTCTATCAATTCGATGTCCAGTATATCCAGACCGCCGGTTGCCAGAATGGCTTCCCATGTTCTGGTGCTGTAACCGGCGCTGCCGATGAAGAGCGGCTTGAGTTCAGGCATCAAGCCCTTTTCGTGAGCAGTCAGATAGGGCAAGATCACCAGAGTGTCGAGCATAGTAAAGGTTTTATGCATATCGATAGAATCACGCGTGACCTGCTCGAGTAAACTTTTATAAATCTGAACGCTTTTTCGCTGGTTTCGTTTTTGAGTCCTGACATCATCGAGCAAAAAGGCGGCATATACACCGACAAAAACAATGATCAATTCGACAAAGAGGGTATAAGCCTTGTTCCTGTCAATTTTTTTCATAGACGAGCCTCCCCAATATATGAGAACGGTCAGCAGGATTGGACGCCAACCTCAAGTTCGGCCGTGGGTCGCACTCGCTTCCCGAGTTAAATTCAACACCACAAGCAAACGAGCATATATGAAAACACAGTATAAATTAAAAATTGATCAATCACGAAAAAAAAAAAAGCACACAACGTCTATAATTCCAATATAGCATTGTTTTTGAAACCAGCAATTCCGGAAACAGCCGCAAAAAACGCATCACAGTGACCGGCAAACAACTTGATCACAAAGGCCAAAAGGTCAGGATTGCCGGAACACCGATGAGAACGATGAGAATTTCCAGCGGCAAACCCATGCGCCAGTAATCGGTAAACTTGTACCCGCCCGGTCCCATGACCAGGGTATTGGATTGATGGCCAATAGGAGTAAGAAAAGCGCAGGAGCCGCCGACGGCCACCGCCATTAAAAAAGGATCGATAGAGACGGCCAGTCCCTGTGCCACGCTGATGCCGATCGGCGCCATCAACACCACGGTGGCGGCATTGTTGAGGATATCGGACAAAAACATGGTAATGATCAGCAGCATCGCCAGAGTCAGCCACACCGGAAGAGAGTGCCCGAGGTGCAGGATAAGCCCGGCGATCTGTTGCGCGCCGCCGCTGCTCTCCAGCGCCGCCCCCACGGGAATCATGGCGCCCAACAGCACAATCACCGGCCAGTCGACGCTGGTATAGACCTCGCGCAGCGGCAGCAAGCCGGTCAATACCATGGCCACGGCGGCCATGGAAAATGAGATTTGCACCGGCAACGAACCGGTAACCACGGCGGCAATCGAGAGGGCAAAGAGGGAGAGGCTGAGCGCAATTTTTTTCTCATAGCCCAACCGCAACCCTCTGCGCGCCAGCGGCAGACAACCGAGGGAAGAGATGACATCATCCATCATATGTCTCCGCCCCTGTAATAGCAACACGTCGCCGGGGCGAAACTTGATCTTGCTGAGGCGCAGGCGAATGCGTTCGTCCCGGCGGGCCACGGCGAGCAGATTAACGCCGTAGCGGTTGCGCAATTTGATCCCGGAGGCCTTTTGACCGATGAGCGAAGAATCGGCCATAAGAACCGCTTCGCTGATGGCAATATCCTTGGATCCTTCCGCATCCTTGCGAAACTGTTTTCCTGCAGCCAGTTGGAATCCCGTATCGCTCAAAAAGGTCTTGAGCGCCTCTGTATCGCTTTCGAGAATGAGGATATCCCCTGACTGCAAAACCAGATTCTCATCCGGCGCGTGTATGCGCTTGTTTTTATGCACCAGCCCGAGAATCTGCACCTCGGCATCTGAAATCTCCTCCAGCTCAGCAAGCGTCACGCCTCTGGCTTTGGCATCGCGTTTGACTTTGACTTCGGTCATATAGTCATCGATGTCGAAGAGATCCTTTTCCGATTTTTTGGCCGCTCGTCTGGGAAGCAGGCGCCAGCCGATGAAACTGGTGAACAGCATACCCCCTACAGCCACAAAAATGCCCGCCGGAGTAAAGGAAAACATGCCAAAAGGCGCTGCCGCCACATCGGCCCGAAAGGTGGCGATGATAATGTTAGGCGGTGTGCCGATCAGGGTGGTCATGCCCCCCAGCAGTGAGGCAAAGGCGATGGGCATCAGCAAATAGGAGGGCGGATTGCCGCTTTTGCGCGCCATGTGCAGCGCAACAGGCATCATGATCGCCAGAGCGCCGACATTGTTCATAAAAGCGGATGCCACAGCCACCAGCAAAGACATGGCCGATATCTGCAACAATAAATTATCCCCCACCCGCATGACCCATTTGCCCAGCAAATCGACCAGGCCGGAATACTCGAGCGCCTTGCCGATAATCAGGACTGCGGCCACGGTAATGACCGCCGGATGGCCAAAGCCGGAAAAGGCCTCCGCCGGCGGAACAACGCCGGCAATGACCAACACAAACAGGGCGATAAGCGCCACAAAATCGTGCCGAATACGCCCCCAGGCAAAAAGAATTAAAACAAGAAACAGAGTCAAATAGACCAGAGTTGCTTGCATACTAAATCATTCCTCTGATGTTTGCTGTGATGTGTTTTATCTGACGACAAAAGCAGGGTATTTCGGAATCGCCCGACAACGCTTTGAAAACATTACCAATAAACATTGCCTGTCTCAATCTTCTTCGAACCCGTCTTCATCGTCTATTGTTTTCTCTTGCGGAACCTTACAGCCGGTGATGGCGGCAACGGTCGGCAAAATAATACTAAACTGCCCGACCCCGGTTGATTCTGTTCCTGCCGGCATCCGTTCTTTCGGTAAACAATGACCGTCACGCCCGGGCCGTCCTGGAGCTGAAGGCACTTTTCACCGCAACACGGATCACTGCATCCCACCTATAGAGGGCCGTTATTCGAGGTGAAGATGATAATCGTGTTTTCAACCAGCCGATTCATGCTATTGATGCGCGAATGGGGCGGCTTGATCGTCTTATAACAATATAAAAATCAACATTATTTTTGTGATTATCAAGGGTTACTTTTACCCGTTTACACCATTCGTGAAAAGTCTCCGGTGTCGGATTGTCATCGTCTGCATTCAGTCGGATTACCGGATAACCGATGCACTCCGGCTTTTGATTTTTGCATTTTTCTTTCCTCGGCGACCTTTGCGGTTTCTCTGTTTCCTCTGCGTTTATCTTATTGTCTATTTTGGACAAGAGTGATTTCTGATACATGTTTAACCTTTATTTTTTAAAAAAAGTCTGGAAATTTTTCCATCCACGGTCATGTCATACCGAGTTCAAGTTTATGTTTTATTTTTTCCCACTCTGGAAACACGGAATCGAGGAGCTTGTAGAACTCGGTGTTGTGATTGGGATACTTGAAATGGCACAGTTCATGCGTAACAACATAATCAATACACTCTTTTGGCGCTCTTATCAGTGCTGTATTGAGGGTGAGCGTGCCCCTGTCTGAAAGGCTTCCCCATCGTTTTTCTTTCAGAATAGAGCAGGTTGAACTCGATAGTCTTTTGTCCGTAAGC
>CAZSOP010000424.1:0-3998 GCA_964608385.1 uncultured Cytophagia bacterium | reverse complement strand
ATACCCCAATTGTTCATCAATGGCTGAATGATTGCTGCAAAATGCAGGGATGAAAAAATCGACAAACGTCTCTCCCCACCCATTCAACGAAGGATCAAACTGATGGTTGAAGATATCCAGCGTAAGCAACTCATAGTCCGCTTCTTTTTCGTCATCCGAATAGACCAGCAGATCAGCTCTAAAATCAGAAGCTCTGTTGATGAGCTCAGTATTCTCTCGTTCAGAACCTATTAACGGCAAAATAGTCAAAAAACATCCATCCCTGTTCTGCAAGGTATATGCCCTTACACTGGATAATGCTTGGTGTTGAATATAATCGGGAACGGGAAGGGGAAAAATTTCATTCGTTTTTCGATGAATTCCTGCAATGTTTCCGTACAGATCAATAATGAGCTGAGAGTTATAGGTATATCCGTTATGCGCCTCGGCCACTGTCCCCAGTATGATATGGGAAGCAGCCGTTTTTGCCATGTTCATAATCTGACGAATAGTGGGAACTGCCCGGTTGCCCTCCTGATTCGGCGCTATCACATAGTGTCTCTCTTCCGGAACATAATCAAATGTTATAGGGGGACTGCCTACCTGGTTACCCTCATATCGAGAAAGGCTATATTCAGGGGTAACCAAAATATCAAGCTGCGGATTTGCTTGCAAGGTGTTTTCGATTTTATCTACGAGCACTGCAAGATCAGGGGTTGGCTGCGACTGTGAATGAAATTTTATGGCAGCGGCATCCACCGAACTGGCTGCTTCCCCAGAAACAAAATGGGCAGTAATGTCATAATCTCTGTTGATAAAAACATCGCATTGATTTGCGTTTGCGTTCCCCGGAATGCCCTCCCAATGAGAAAAAAATGATCCCTTTTCCGGCAGCGTTTCCAGAAAGAGACGCCTTCCGGCAGAAAGAGTATATCTGGCAGTGCCGGAACAGGAAAGTGAAGGATCATCGCTGAAAACCACTCCCTTTCCCTCTACCGTCAGCGATACGGTGTATTTATCCTCCCGATCATTAGCAACAATACCTTCTTGCCCCCATGCGAACCATTTGCCCACCGGCTCTGGTTGTTGCCAGGAATGATATTCTCCTTGCATAAAAGTCGCCCGCAAAACTGAATGTCCGTTCTGTATAAATCCCCAGTGTCCGAAACGGCTGATACCGGGATCATTATGCGATAAAATAACTTGTGATTCCCTGGCAGCTGCAGAAATATTCCAGCGAATTAATTGGATAAACTCCTGATCCAAAGTGTGATTTGCCGTATAGAGCGCATAGGAACCATCAGGATAAAATTTAATTTCCTGGGGCATAAGTGTAAAGCGAAGATCCGGGAAAAGATATTCCGGTTCACTCCAGTCTGCACCGGTCCAGTATCGATGGACTATTGTTTCCCCGGTTTGAGTTCCATCCGGAACGTTTATAAAAACATGGGGAGCACCTGAATGATCCTGATCGACGGCACCCAGCACATAACGCCAGGCGGTATCGGTTTCATTCCACACACTGCATTTATTAACAGGATCCTCAAACTCTGTCCGCGTCACCATTGTACCCAGAGAATGACCGGCGGGTCCGTAAAAATGGTCATTATTCAAATCCATTCTGATATAAAACAATTCATCGATAGCGCTATTGTGATTATAGTGAAGACCATAGGTTAAATAGAGCTCACTATGTTCTTTAGAAACTCTCAATCCCTTGATGTAGATGGTATTCCAATTGTCCGAATCATAACCGGGGTCAATAATTATTTGTGGTGCACTCCACGAGTTTCCTTCATCTGTGGATTTGATATAATAGATTGGTTCATACCAAATTTGATCTCCCAGCGGTCCGGGCGACTGAATGCTGTAGGTCGTTTGTCGATATATTAAATACATATCGTTTTGAGCGTTCTGGAAAGCATAGACATATGTTGCTTTATCCTGGTGCTGTGAATGTGAAAAAGGAACGGCTTGCCAGTTCGATGGGTTGAAAATATCCGGATGATCTGCGGGAACCCTCGACCTAAAATATTGAATCGGATTTACATGCCCGCTATTGATGAGGTGCAGGTAATGATCTGAATCGAGTAAAATCTGCGGATAATAATGGGAATCATGATAAGGCGGAGACTCGGCAATTTTAAGGCTGGATGACCAGGTCTGAAGAGAGTGATCAAAATAGATAATATGAGGATCACAACTGGATACCCCACCCGAAGGTTCGATCCCTGCCGGATAGGCGATAAAGGTCCTGTTTGAATAGCTGTCGTAAACACCCTGAGAGATTTGGCAGGCATTGCGCGAGATGGTTTCAGAGGTTTGTTCGACAAACGGCTCTCCTTCAACGTGATCAAAAAAATGCGCCGTCACATTTTTCCCCGAATCCATAATAAGAGATAAGGGATTCTGCTGTATGATCTCGGAAGAGACGGTCCAGTGAGAAAAAATTACATCTTCCCCTGCAATTGCTGTCAACGTTAATTGTTCAGCCGATGTGACAGAGGTTTCATATTGGTTTTGTACCGCTACATCCAGTGGGGAAATATCAACAGATCCTCCTCCTTTTACGGAACACTGAAAAGGATAAAACAATGGATCGCCAATCGTAAGCGATATTTCATTGGAAAAAGCAGCAGTGGATGCATTTTCGATCAGATTCTGGTCATCAACCGGATATAGAGAATTGAGGGATGAATTCATCAAATAGGGCCGGGCTCTCAGAAAAATGGTAAAGTCGTCCAGAGATCCAAATGCCCGGTTGTCCTGAAAAACAGAGCCATTGCTGACATAAACGGGTTTATTCTCCACATCTTTCCACAACATGGTTTCGTCGTCGACGAGTAACTCGAGAAAGCCGGAATAGGGCTGTCCATTGTGTTGGAATATAACCATCTCGTAAGCATCGCTGTTTTCAATCTCCAGATGATCGGTAGAGATGCCTGTTTCGGTGTCCCGCAAAGAAATAGTTAATGGATCATCGCCCGGAATGTACCAATCGATCAATCGGGCATCGACGAGCAATTGTCCGCTCGTTTCACAATCATATGATCCGCCGCGCCAGCAGAGAGGATCCACATCAGTCCACTGGGTAATCCGGTCTATCAATCCATCCGACCGCCATACCCAATCTTCAGTGACGCTCCAGCGGAGTATGGCCGCGTCAGCGTCAACGTTTACCTGGGCACCGCTTTCGATATATCGCATCGTCAAAACACCATTCTCAGTAGTCGGATACCTCACTTCGGTATGCCATAAATCTACGATTTCGGTTTCGGGCATCAATTCATTATAATCGACGGCGAGCTCCACACACGGCATAGGCGTTAAGATCGTATTGATCGATTCAGGTACCAAACCGTTCGGCGGAAGCAAACTATAAATGGCCGTCATATCATTCTGCACCCCGGTAACCTGATGAGATGAGTCCAGAGGATAACCACCCAGCAGTCCCTGGCGATCCAGCTGTAAAAGAGCGTTGTCCTGATAATAGACATTAATATTTTGGGCCAGATTCTGCAGCGATGTACTACTGCTATAAACAGACCAGCCGGGAGAAACGATCCACTGATTTTGAGGAGGATCGTTGGAGGTAATTTTATCGATTCCAAAGCGGATAACACTGGGCCAGCCGGCATTCCAGTAAGCGTCATGAGCCGTCTTGACCATTCGCATAGCATGGCCGCCGAAGGGTGCCTGGTTTGTTTCGATATCGATGCGGGTATAGCCGACGAATTGATCCTGTGAATTATAACTCTCGAAAATCATATAGGACCCAGGCGGCGGCAGGGGAATTGTTTGTTCAGAATAATCGATCGGGTGCAAGGTCGGCAAATCATCGACCATTAATATTTCAAAATCACTAAATTCGCTATCCGCTGCCCCATGGGGTTTAAATCGAACCAGATACAATCCTGTAGGGAGATTTTGGTTCGGCACCGTCGTGGCCACTCCTTCAACCGCTTCATAAACCCACTCGTCCACAACATGTACCAAATTGGTAAAATCCAAATCGCATT
>CAZSOP010000423.1:0-4010 GCA_964608385.1 uncultured Cytophagia bacterium | reverse complement strand
CGGACAGACGTAAAATAGACTCAACGCCGGCCAAAAAGCTTAATTCTTTTCTGCACCCGGCCTTGTGCGGAACGCTTTTCAGCGAGTGCTCGCAATGCGCCGGCCGGTCTGTAAAAAAAAACTTGACGCTCAGCCGCCCGGTCGGTAAGGTGAGGTTGACGGAAAAATTGGACGGACAGGTAAGAATGCCTGTCCGTCTCCCGATATTGACATGTTATTTCTAAGACGATCCATGTATCGCATACAGTTTCAGAGGAGGGACACATTGATGAAACGGTTGATCAGTATGCTCGTTGGAATGCTATTCGTGTTGCCGGTGACGGCCCACGCTGAGCGCTATGCGTTGCTTGTGGGAATTGACGCCTACCCTGAACCAGCGACGTTGCAGGGATGTATCCATGACGTGAAAACCGTGCAGGACATGTTGGTAGAACGATTCGACTTTGCGCCGCAACATGTCAAAACAGTACTGAATGCGGACGCGACCTTTGGGGGCATCCAGGCGGCGTTTCGGTCACATCTGATCGAACAGGCCCAGCCTGACGATACGGTGGTGTTCTATTATAGCGGTCACGGCACCCGAACGCCGGATCACAGCGGTGATGAGGAAGACGGCATTGATGAGACGCTGTGTCCGGTGGATATTAACGCGGATGACGACAAGACTTGGCTGACGGATGACCGGTTGGGACGATGGTTGGAGCGCGCCCGCACGCAGAACGTGGCAGTCATCATAGACGCCTGTTTTTCAGGCACTATCACGCGCGGCGAGGAGGGAAAACGGCAGAAAACCCTTGACCTGGGCTTCAACCTGCCGCCCCGCCGCAATCAGCGCATCGGGTTCATGGCGAAAGCGACCTCGTCTAATCATGTGCTGCTTGCTTCCAGTTCCCCAGATCAAACCTCCTGGATGCTGCAAGATGAACCGGGATCGGTGTTTACTCATTTTCTGACCAGGGCAATGAGCCGTATTACTGAGGGCGGCACCTACCAACAGGTCATGCAGCAGGTCTTGCCAAAGGTGCAGGAATATGTGAAACGCTCGTATAATGAACCCCAAACCCCGCAGTTGGAAGGCCAGGGCACGATCGAAGTCTTCGCGGCCGCCGCTGCCGAACCTCAGCCTCAACCGGTCGCTGAAGCTGAGCCGGAAACGTCGTCCGAACTGGTGCAGTACCAGGATTTTCCGCTCACCGTGCGCACCAATCAGCGCCGGTACCGCCAGGGGGAACTGATGACCGTTACGGTGACATCAGCGCGGGACTGTTATCTGCGTTTGTATGTGATTAATGCGGATCAAGAAGTGACGCAGTTGTTTCCCAACAAATGGCAGCAGGATCATTTTATCCGCGGCGGCGAAGACGTGCGAATTCCGGGCGAGAACGCCCGCTTCCGCCTGCGCATGACCGAACCGTTTGGCCGTGAAACCCTCAAAGCCGTCGCCAGCACCGCGCCCTTCGAAGATTTGCAGGGGGTGAACTGGAAGGCCGCGCCCTTTCTGGAATACGGACGCATGGGCTTATCCGAGATCAACATGCGCGGGGTTGAAGTGGAAAAAATCCCCGAAGGCGCGGAACTCAGTCAGGCCGCTGTCCTGTACGAAGTCAGCGAATAAGTCGCGCCTTGCTGCTCCCTGAGTATGATCACGATCAATTACTCTACTTCCACTTCCACGCGGCGGTTGCGGGCGCGGGCGCGAGGGGTAGCGGCGTCAACAGCGGGCTGCGTGGGGCCGTAGCCATGTGTTTCGATGCGGCGGCGCGGGACGCCGAGGCTCGTTAATTCCTGCGCCACTGCCGCTGCCCGCTCCCGAGAAAGTCGCATGTTCAGCCGCCGGTTTTCGACCGGATCAGTCACGCCGGCAAAGGGCGTGTTATCGGTATGACCGTTGACGATGATGCTGATTTCATCGAATTCCCGCAAGGCCGAGGCGATTTCGCGAATCTGGCGCTGCGATTCCGCTTTCAAGGTCGCTTTGCCCAGCTCGAACAAAATATTCGGGAACTCCACGGCCGCCTCCACGTCTACGCCGCGCATGCCAAAATCGTCGCCGGACCGGAAGCGGCACTGTTCCAGCATGGTCTTCATGTCCTCCCTGCGCTCGCGGTCGAACAGCAGCAACAGACTGGCTTTCTCAAAAATCTCGCCGTCAGGCGCGACCTGATAGCGGTTCTCTGCGAGCAAGTAGGTGATGCGTTCGCGCACCTCCGGCTTCTGGCGGCAGGCGTGCAGATAGGCGTCCAGGGCTAAGGGAAACTGCCCGCTGCGTTCGTACACGCGCCCCAGCCCGGCCCAGGCATTGGCCAGCCCCGCCTCCGCTCCGACGGCCTGCCGATAATGTCGCCGCGCTTCCGCGTACTGCCCCTGTTGCTCCGCAATCCAGCCCAGATTATTATGCGCTGCCGCGTGCGCGGGGCACAGCGTCAGGGCCTGCTCGTACAACTGGCGCTGCTGCGGATAGTGCTGCGGCGCGTCGCCCAGCTCGTAGGCCCGCCGCACCAGCTCACCGGCCTGCTGACAGTCCTCCGCACCAGCGAAAAGGGGGGACAGGATGAGTACGACAAGTACGGGATAAATCAGATGTTTCATGAGGTCCTCCTTGCATGAGTTTCTTAGATTCTTGTAGTCTTTTCCCGGATTTTTTTCTTGTCAAGATGAAAATTGCTCTACACAGTGATTTTTCCAGCAACGGGGTGTACAAGAAATCTGTTGAAACAACCAGGAGGACTGATAAGGTCGCGTTTGAGGAAAACACGACAGAAATCGGTATATGAGCAACTCTAACTAATGTACCGCGAAACTGACGTTTCACGGGCGCGAAGTGCAAGTTCGCCCTACATGTTTAAAGGAGGGAATGACGTTATGACACGCCACCGAGCATTGAATCGCATTATCATGCTGCTGTTGACCCTGAGCCTGAGCCTGCCGCCGGGGGCTGCGGCCCAGCCGGTGCGGCCGGAGACAATGTACGCCGACAGTTACGCGCTGATTATCGGGATCAGCGAGTATACCGGGGATTGGCCGGATTTGCCCGGCGTGGCCGAGGATGTGCCCGCCGTCAAGGACGTGCTGGAAGCGCACGGGTTTGAGGTGCAGGTGGTCATGAATCCAACCGATTATTCCGACTTTGACCGAGCCTTTCGGAATTTTATCACGCGCTACGGACAGGAATTCGATAACCGCCTGCTGTTTTATGTGGCCGGTCACGGCAAAACCCTGAAGCTGCGAGACAACCGCGAAATGGGCTATATCGTGGGAGCCAACGCGCCGTTTTCGCACCATGATGAGCCCGGGTTTCAGAGCCATTCGCTGGATATGGTCACCGTGGCCGGCTATGCCAGACAGATTCAATCCAAACATGCCTTATTTCTATTCGATAGTTGTTTTGCCGGGTCCATCTTTGACGCCACGCGCGGCGAACCGGAAGAAATCACGGATAAAACCGCCCATCCGGTGCGGCAGTTTATTACGGCCGGCAGCAAAGACGAACGTGTGCCGGATCGCAGCATTTTTCGCCGCCAGTTTGTAGAGGGTCTACAGGGCGAAGGCGATGTAGACCGCGACGGGTATGTGACGGCCGCCGAGTTAGGGTACTTTTTGAACAAGCGAGTCGTCAAATACTCCAATCGCACTCAGCACCCGCAATATGGCAAAATCCGCGACGCCAATTTGGATAAGGGCGACGTGGTGTTTACGTTGCCGCAGCAGCCCACCCCGACTCCCGGGCCGCTGCCGCCGGAGGACGAGTTTTCGCTGCATGACCTGGACGTGCAGGCGCGGTGGCAAGAATATCAGCACAACCTGGAGGCCGCCTTTGCCCAGGTGCAGGAGTACGAACAGCGCGAGGTGTCGGCCGACCTGAAACGCGCGGCCTGGCGGCGGTTTCTCAAAGCTTTTGGCCAGGACGCCCCCTATTCCGACCGCGACGACGCCTTGCGCCGTCAGGCGCAAGACCGCCTGGCCTACTGGCAGGGCTATGAGAAACCCACGCCGACGCCGGGGATTGCACG
>CAZSOP010000422.1:0-4019 GCA_964608385.1 uncultured Cytophagia bacterium | reverse complement strand
AACAGCTAAGCTTTTGATTTTTAACAACATTTTCGGGTCCGACCCCTAATATCCTATACATTATCTCAATAGAAAATACTTGTTTTTTGTATATCTCATATATATATTGTCAGTATGGATAAAGTATACGATAGAATTCGTGATTGCACCGGATTTAACTGGGATAAATACAATATAAATAAAAACTGGGAGAAACATAATGTTGCACCGGTAGAAAGTGAACAAGTATTTTTTAACAATCCTCTTATAATTGCGGCGGATATAAAACATACCAGGGCTGAAAGCAGATATTATGCATTGGGTAAAACGGATCGTGGAAGAAAATTATTTATTGCATTTACGATTAGAAACTCAAAAATACGGGTTATTTCATCCGGAGATATGAGTAAAAAAGAAAGAGATGAATATGAGAAACATACCTAAAAAAAATATACCAAAATTTAAAACCGAAGAAGAAGAAAGAGCGTTTTGGGCTACACATGATTCTTCAGAATATATCGACTGGTCAAAATCGAAAACCATTATTTTGCCAAAATTAAAACCAACGCTAAGGACTATTTCGATAAGACTTCCCGAGTCAATTATTGAAGAGTTAAAATTACTCGCTAATAAAAAGGATGTACCTTATCAGTCCCTGCTAAAAATATTTTTAGCGGAAAAAGTTGAGGAAGAACTTGGCAAGATGACATAACGAATAAAGCGAACGAGTCCCCTCGCCATTATCCCTTATTCCGGGATTTGCTTGTGAACCAGTCCGGAACCGGTCGTTTTGTCCAGGTGGCGAAATGAGCTTTCCCGGCACTATAGAATCGCCGATATGCCTTTACCGCATCCCCGGGACACTTGAATTGATCAGGCATCGCCTGGGCAAATTCCGTAAGACCCTGATTCCCGATAGGGGGCTCGGGTAACGCACGGGCGATCAGAGCGGATTTGTGATCGACTTGATGCTCGAAACGGAATTTGTACTCTTCATTGAGACAAAGAGCAAGGGCCTGCAGCCATTTCCAATTGTCGATTGAATCGCCGCTCCATAAAGTACAGGGATGGTGAATATGCGTCGATCTGTAGGGAGCCTGAATACCGTGCTTGTTCAATACGGTGCAAAGCATCTGAGTGCTCTCGAGAATCATCTTGACAACATGCTGATCGGCATGATACTCGGCACATTTCTGAATATCGTAATCGAGAACAAAGATGTTCATTTCACATCATTCCTTTGATGCTCGAACAACAGCGGTTAATGGCATAATCCACAACTGTATTGCCATTTTAGTCACTCAATTTTACTGGTAATGATCAATTCCCGAATCGTTTCCTTGTCCTCGGCATTCATCATTTTTTCCAGGAACGAACGGCTTTTGGCAATGCAGGCGATGGAAGCGATGGCTTTCAGGTTTTCTTCTCTTTGCAACATGCTGCCGAAAAACAGAAACACGACTTTGATCTTTTGCTGCTTTTGCGAAAAACGGATGCCCTCTTTACATCTTGCCAGCACCAGAAGCATTTTGTGCTTTTCCTTGAGCATAATATGAGGAACAGCAAAAGAGTTTGCCACAGCAGTTGAACAGAGTTTTTCCCGCTCGTAAAGCTTTTGCGCCGTTTCCTCTACCGTCATCTCTGTTTGATCCGCAATTCGTTCAGCGGTAATGCGAAAAAAATCGACAAGCTCCAGCGGACCGTCGAGGTCGAGTATCTCCGCATCTGCAACCAGCCGGTCCAGAATGCGCTTTTTGATGTTATCCCTTTGCCCGAGAATTTCTTTCAATTCAGACTCTAGTATGCCGCTGGTGAGGTCTGCGGTTGTCAGTTGTTCAACCAGGTGTAAAAGCGCGTATTCGCTCTCGGACTTTTTTCTTCCATAAAACCAGTAGAGTCCGAGAGAGAATAAAACGAGTCCGAGACTGATTTCAATGGCTTGCAGACCAAGCTCTACGATAAAAAAGCCAAAAAGAAGGATGGAAAACACCTGGGTCCATGGATAAAAGGGAGCCGTAAAGCTCGGCTTGTAATGGGTAATGTCGCCTTCCCGAAAAATAATGACCGCCAGATTGGTCAACACAAATGATGTCAATATCACCGTAGAGGCCGATTTTACCATCGTCTCTATCGGAAAGAGCAAAGAGAGAAAGATAATGATGCCGGTAACCATTATCGACAGCGCCGGTGTATGGAACTTTTTGCTCATCTTTTGAAAAAACGGAGGCAACAGGGAATCTCTGCTCAAGCCGACCGGATAGCGGGACGCGGAAAGAATACCGGCGTTTGCCGTGGTGATAAAGGCGAACAGGGAAGCGATGGAAACAAGTATAAAACCGGCATAGCCCATCGTCAAACGGGCGGCATCCGCCACCGGAGTTGAGGCGCCGGCCAGTGATTCCGGATCCATGACGCCGGTGATGACAAAAATAATCATCACATATAAAAGCGTTATGGTGATAATAGAGGAGAGCATAGCCCGGGGCAGGTTCTTTTTCAGATCTTTAACCTCTTCTGAAACGCTTGCCACCTTTACGAGTCCGCCGTAAGAAATAAAAATAAATCCCGCTGTAAAAAACACCGAATGTACGCCCTGTGGTATCAAGGGGGTGTGTTTCGCCGTTTGTATATCGCCAAAACCAGAGACGATGAATATCCCCAGCAAAACAAGCAACCCGGCCACCAGCCAGGTTTGAAAGAGGTTTGCGAATTTCACACCCGTTATATTGAGGAGAACAAAACCGGCACAGCAAACGATGATCGTCAGAAAAGGGTTGATAGCGAATAATTGCCGTATCGTCTCCGAGATACCGTAAATCGCAAAGGCGCTCTTGAGGGAAAGGGCGATCCAGCCGATGATCCCCGAAATCGTTCCGATCATGGGGCCCAGGCTCCGGTGGATAAAGTAATAATCCCCGCCTGCCTTGGGCATGGCTGTGGCAAGCTCGATGACGCTCAATACACCGACAAACGCAAAACATCCGGCCAATGCGTATGAAATGACAACCCCGGGCCCGGAACGGGCAAAGGCCATTCCGGGAAGAATAAATAATCCGGAGCTGATCATCGCCCCGGCTGAAATGCTGAATATACCAATAAAGGTGAGTTCTTTTTTCATGTCCAATGCGACGGTTGTGATCAAGAATATCAAGCGTTCACGGTATCTCTGCCCGAGGCTGAGAATAAGCCAAAACAGCCATCATACGGGCACTCGGCGCGTATGATAAAATCCACAAAGCAGCGCATCTTCCCGATCAGCTCGATGATTTCTCTAAAGGTAAACATATTCTCTTAAAACCACAACTCTATCTTCAATCAGCAGCAGAGCGAATTTTAACTGTTTTCAGTGAAATCGATCAAATTATCAGTTGATCGGTGGAAATATGAACATTGTCTTTTCAAACAGTACACAAAATGATATAATCAATACAGTAAAATATAGTTCAAGGGACAGGCCAAAAACGGCAAAAAAGTGGGCCATTGAAATCAATCGTTCCATTTAAAATCCGAGTGATTTCCCCCGAGCGGGCAGAATCTTTTCTGAATTTTCCGACGAAAGCATTCGAGAACTCGTTAAAGGTCAATATAGAATCATCTACAAGATAGATATCGTGACCAACACAATCGCCATTCTCGCTGTACATCATTCTAAAAAGCCCCTTGACTAGCTTCCCCCCTGTTTTCCCATCGGGGCTCAAGATTTTTTTCATTAAAGGCTCTTTTTAAGGCCAAAAAAAGGCTCCGGAAGAGAGTTTTACCCATTTAAACTGCCTAAATAATTGTTTTTGAACAACAGCTTTCGGTCCGACCCTAGTATTCCAGTAAAAAATAACTAAACGGTAATTCCGCTGTACGCCATTACTGCGAGTGAGCTTGACCCAAATATCCTAAATAAAAAAACAATCTGTTTTTATAATCATCAAAAACCAAGAAAATAGTTTGCATTTTACCCCTAAAACTTGTATAAATAAGACGAAAAGAGATAGAAATTAAGTTTTTGTTATTTTCTTTTCTGGCCAGAATTTTTCATAAAAATTATT
>CAZSOP010000421.1:0-4026 GCA_964608385.1 uncultured Cytophagia bacterium | reverse complement strand
CTTGGCGTTTTCTCAGCGGTTAAAAAAGTACTCATTATTCGGAAGAACCTTTTTTATCATTCAAAAGAACTATTTTACAGTCTATTAGATTCAGCATTTCCGGTTATCTTCTATAGGCAAAAGAAAAAATTTTTATGAAACCAATGCTGCTTTTTGTTTTTGTACTGATCGCCGGCCGGATTATTGGCTCATGATAAACAGTCGTGCCGATGCCAGACCGCATTCGCTCCTCTGCCTGGATGTCAGAACCAATGCCGTCTTGATGCGCAAGGACTTTGCCCCCATGCCCGGACAGGTCGATATCGTTAATAATGATTATACAAAAAAGATTTTGTAAGGCTGGTAGAATGAGTAAAATTGTAGCAATTCCCGGATCGTTGCAAACGACAATATTTATGCCAACGATCATAACGCCGATTTGGGAGTAAGCCGATCGAACGAATAGTCAATACCCCAAAAACACCAATCACTATTCAATCACCGCCATGTCCTTGGGCCTTGAGCAGAAATCCACCGGTATCCTCAAAACCAAAACGCCCCGCTGATCCGATGTGTATTGCTCAAATCATGGCTGGTAAAGGCATAATCGATGGTAACGCCGCCCAGAGAAAACCCGACACCAAAGGTGGGTTTTTCGCGGTAATATCCCGCCCGCAAAGCCAAAAGATGAAAGAAACGGGCTTCGGCGCCGGCGTGTAATGCGGAATAAAATCCAAATTCCTTGTCGGCCGACAGGGTCAGACGGGTCCGGATCGGCGATAACAGATGAGAAAACGCAATGCCGGCCTGAATTTGCCGGTTGAGGCGGTCCTTGTGTTCCGATTCCGTGTCCCAAATAATATGGGTCCGCGAAATATCCCGAAACATGGCTCCCATACCGACCCAGGTCAGGGGTTCGTTTTTCTTTTGTTTAAAACTGGTAAATCTGAACAAAAAACTTGCATCCAGACCCTGGCCGGTGCCGCTCGATTGATCCAGTTTTTGATGAATATATTTACCATTCAGACCGAAAGAAACTTCAAGAGGAATAACAATCGGGTCTACCGAGCTGCCGAAATAGAGGTCGTAGTAGCGGCGATGCGCAATGGAAATCATCAAAGCGTCTTCCGTATCGGTAAAAACCCCCTCTGCTTCCCCTGTGGATCGATATTGAGCCTGGGTCATACGATCAAACCGGGTGCCCTGCAACGGTCCGTATCTTGGTATATCATCGACACCCAGACGAATCCAGCTGATCCCCAGAGCCAATTGCTCTCCGAGTCCGACAACCAGGGCAGCCGAATTGTATTGCGCCAGTCCATCGAAAATGGGAACGTGTTCAAACTGAAGCGAAAATCGTTTGGCACTGACCAGTCCGGCCGGATTCCAGTAAAATGAACCGGCATCATCGGCAATGGCGGTAAAGGCGCTTCCCATCGACAGCGGCCGTGCACCCACGCCGATCCGCATAAAGTCAGCCGTATAGTAATCAGCACAAAATCCACTGAAAACAAACAATAATATATTTAAAAAGAATAGCCATTTCCTCAGCTGCATCATTCGGCACCTTGTCCTTTCATTGCAGTTTTGCCAGCTTTTCAATGCTTTCTATATTTTTCTCCGCTTTTTTGGCGATGAACTTTAAATAATAAACGCCGTTGGCGATCTCGCGACCCTCTTCATCCGTCGCATCCCAGTCATACTCCACATAACCCATCACCTCGTATAATCGTATAGAGCGAATCAGATGACCGGACACCGTATAGATATTCAGTTTAACCTCATCCGCCATCTCGGTCAGATGGAAAGCAATCGTGGTTTCATCGCTAAACGGGTTGGGATGATTGGCAATGGATAAAAGCTGGAATTCGCCATTAACAACAAAGTCTATATCAGCGCTTCCCAGGTTTCTGTTGATATCATAGGCTTCCACAACCAATCGATGCTCTCCGCTTTCCAGTTCATCCGGAATGCAGGTAATCGACAGTTTTTTGCGCTCCTGGGTATTTTGAAATATCGTATATTTTTCCGGGCTTAATTCGAGATCATCCAAAAGTATTCGAATAGCCGTATTCTCTTTGTCAAAACCGCTATCATCTTCCAATAATATGCTAAAAACCGGTTTGCTGCTGATGATATCACCATTGGCAAAATTTTGCCCCTTGATACCGATACTCACTGACGGCGCCTGTGTATCCAGGGTGGCAAAGAGTCCGAATGCTTTCAAGTGCGGCGGAAGAGAAGCAGTGATCATCTTGTTTTGCACATCGATCTTACTATCTTCCAGTGCCAGCCAGGTATTTGTAGCGGTATTCCAGCCATATAAACGCAGCGCCTGCTGCTCGATATACAGTTGATTTATGCTGTCACTATCATCATAATACGCCTGAACCTGCAATGGTTTTTTTAAATCACTGCTGTCCTCCAATACATATTCACAGGCATACCAGCTTTTGGACCACTTTAATTCCAGGGGCAGCAAATTGGATTTTTCAGCCGTGTCTGTGTATTTTTGATCGGACAGCCTGTTGATATAGACAGACGTATTCTTTTCAGAAGCCCCGGCCGGGATATGGACGGAATAACTGCGATCTCCGGAATAAAGATACGTTCCCGATCCCTGGCTGATGGTCACAATTTTTTTGGTGATTGCGGTTGTGTTATTCAATTCATTCGACTCTGTAACCTCATTTGCAGCATCGACCTGAAACAAGAAGCGATAAAGCCCCACCATTGACCCTGGAAGTTGAAAATAAATTGTTGAATCCGCCATTCCTTGCAAACCGTTTTGTATCGTTTGTGTGTCCAGCAAGACAGCATTATCACTGCTGCTCCCCGTGTAGAGCTGTACTCTAAAAGCACCGGTCTCCACCTGACCGTAATTTTTAATCAAAGCCGATAAATGCAACTGCTGCCTCCCGCCGACTCTGATCGATTGCTGGTCGAGGTAGATATCCGCCAGTTTGTTGATATAATAGCGCTGCGCTTCGCCGTAAAAGATCTCTTTGGACTGGAGCTCAATTTTCAAACGATAATAAATGATAGTCCCGCCCGGTTTAATCAGAGGAACCGATGTCTTCCATATATCGCTTTCTCTTTCGGACATACTCATGGATTGCCATTCGGATTTATCGAGCGTCCACTGCAGCATAATATTTACCGGATCGCCGATCGTTTCTGTAAACAGACTGTCGACGGTAAATTTAAAATAGACCGGATCGAGATGTTTGGGTTGCAGCGGAATGATTTCAGCCAAAATGGGACGATTGATATTGAATATCACAGCACTGGCACCATCATCACCTTGAGCATTTTGATAATAGCCTCTAATAATGCCTTTACCGGTTTTGTTCGGCCAATATCGTCTCATGTTTGAATCCAGGGTAAACAACACCTCTTCATAGGATCCATTTTCGATCTGAATCTTTTTTGACAGTAATTTTTCACCCTTCTCGGTGTGGACGCTGAGTACAAGAGTGCCGGATTGATGATCCAGATTTCCCTTCACAGAGAGGGTATCGCCGGAACGAAGTGTTTGCCGGGACAGCGTTATGTCGATATCATCATCCGCCATACCGAGTTGCAACGCCGGATCTCCCATGAGTACATAATTTTTCATATGGTCCCAGTAACCGGCCCCCTGTCGGGATGCATTAAATTTACCCAGGGTTGTTATCGCTCCCAGCGATCCGGCACCGATGTTAAAGATGGCATCATAAAGAGATTCGTGCATATTATCAAAGTAACCGATATAGCTTCTTGCAACGGAGCCAAAATGAGCGACAATGCCCTTGTCTTTGGATTTGATTAAAAGCTCCCCCAGCGAGGGCGTCTCCGGATTGTCGAAATGACCGACAAAACAGGTAATACTAAAGATAACCGGATACTTGTTCTTATTGTTTAACAGAGCGATATCCCGAGTTAAAAACAAATCATCGTCGAGATAGACCGCTCCTCCTCCGTGCCCCAGAAACGTCAGCAACAGTTGACCGTTATTAAAATAATTCGCCAGGGTTTCAGTGGTTCCATAGTAGGGAGATTCCGGAT
>CAZSOP010000420.1:0-4029 GCA_964608385.1 uncultured Cytophagia bacterium | reverse complement strand
GGTAAACTCTGCAAATAGATCAAGCCGGGGCCATGCAACGTGGCCAGGAATATTCCCTCGCCGCCGAAGAGCGCATTTTCAAAGCCGCCGATAAATTCAATGTTATAATCCACCGAGGGTGCAAAGGCAACCAGACAGCCGGTATCCACCCGCAGTCGTTCACCTGCTTTTAATTCGCGTTTCATGATCGTTCCCCCGGCATGGGCGAACGCCATACCTTCTCCCTCCAGACGCTGCAGGATAAAGCCTTCACCGCCGAACAGACCGGCGCCGATGCGCTTGGTAAAGGCCACTTCGATCTCTATTCCCGAGGCGGCACAGAGAAAGGAATCCTTTTGGCAGAGAAACGTTCCGCCAAGCTCACCGAGTTGAAGAGGAACGATTTTGCCCGGATACGGGGCACCAAAAGCAACATGGCCTTTGGCGCTGCCATTATACAGAAACGTGGTGATAAAAAAGCTCTCGCCGGTGATCATGCGTTTGAATCCTTTAAACAGTCCGCCACCGGTTGTCGTTTGCATCTGAATACCGTCTTCCATATACATCATGGCACCGGCTTCAGCCCGAACCCCTTCGCCCGGATCGAGTTCCACCTCCACCAGCTGCATATCATCGCCATAAATTTTGTAATCAATTATATCCGCCATAATGTTTCAACTCCGCGCTTGTTCATTAAGCAGTTATCTTGTTTTCATTGTATAGTGAAGAAGAAAGGGATCATCCTTACTTGTGATTCCCCGTACCCGTTTGCTCAGAGAAGCATAAATTTTCTTCAAATCGCGATATATCGTCACATTTCCCTGAATAGGACGACAGCGTTTGTTTTCATCCATTTTAATAAAAGATGCTGCCAGTTGCGAAAGCAAAGGCTTTTCTCCTTTTTCACAAAGATATACCCAGGCAGCATGAATCGCAGCGCCGAGAGCCGCACCCTCACCCTCAACGGGAATGGTCTCCGCTTCAAAAATATCGGCAATGGTCTGTACCCAAACCGGTGACCGGCTTAGCCCACCAGTTAGGCGTATCTCTTTTGCCGACACCGGCATCTTTTCAAAACCGTCATACAAATTGAGTATATGACCCTCGAGAACGGCACGGCAAAGAGTTTTGGGTTTGAGATATTCAAGGGCAAAGCCAAAATAAACGGGAGCCGCCTGGGGCAGGTCCGGCGTCCGTTCTCCCACATACCAGGGTATCAAAAGCCGCCCCTGATTGCCGGCCGGTGTCTGCTGAACGAGATCGATAAATTGTTCGTGGGTGAGGTTTTGTTGTTCGAGAATAGCATTATAACCATTGGCCAGATTGGAAACACAGAGCAGGGGCAGATGATTGCCGGTGCTGTCGCAAAAAGCGGCGATCTCTCCATCCGGATCGATAAACGCCTGCCGCAAAAACGTATAGGCCGTGCCACTGGTTCCGAGACTGATGGTGACGATTCCCGGCTCAACATTGCCGGTGCCTATGGCACCGTACATATTGTCACCACAACCCGCATCGATCATACACTGAGGATCGAAACCATATGCCCCCGCCAGCTGCGTACCGATAGTACCGATGCTCCGGTCAGAGGGTTTGAGCGGCGGCAATTTTTGCCGCAACGACGGCGAGATAGCCTCGATCACCTTTTCAGACCACGTGCCGGTTTTCGGATTCCACAGCGCCATACCGGAGGTGTCTCCCGGTTCCATAACGCGTACACCACCCTCCCTGCCGCCGGTTAAATACCAGTTGATATAATTGTGCACGAGAAAACAGGTAGTGGTTTTCCCGAACCGTTCCGGTTCGTGCCGAACCATATGAAATATTTTGCCGGCGGTATATCCGGTGCGCTGGCTATTGCCCACCTCCTCTATCATCCTATCGATGCCGCCGACTCGTTCGGTTAATATCCGGCATTCCTCTTCCGTGCTGAAATCATTCCATAATTTGCTCAGCGGCCGGGTAAGATTCCCCGCTTCGTCCAGGGTTACCAACCCATGTTGCTGACCGGAAACCGATATGGCTCTGATCTTTTCCCGGGGAACCTCTGAATCTTTGAGCTCCCCGAATAAACGCTGCAAGGCTTCAATCCACATTCGGGGATCGGATTCCGAAACACCGTCTTGTGAGGTTTGAACCGTTCCATTGACCGTGTTGTAATCGAGATCCTGATCGTAATTAATGCTGCGGCTGAAAACAACCTCCTGAAGATCAAGATCAATCACCAATAATTTAGTGCTTTGTGTGCTGCTGTCGATTCCGGCAAATAAATCGGACATTGTACTGTCTCGGTTTGTTCCTCTGTTTTTGTAATAATACAGGTTTTGCAGCATCAATGCAAATAAAATATTTAATTCCGCAAAACCTGAAAAAACGGAGGTGGAAATTATGTCTTGATATTCATCATTTTTTTATTAACTTATATTTTCTTCATCAGGCTTTCTTAACGAAAAAAGTATATTCTTTATCCACCTGTAGACATAATAAAGGAGAGAGTATGAAGATCGCGGTTATCAATTGCGGAAGTTCGTCTCTGAAATTCCAACTCATTGAAATGGATAATGAGCAAGTCCTTGCCAAAGGCCAGGCGGAACGAATCGGATATAGTGATGCCATACTGACCTATAAACCAGCGAACAAAGAAAAAATGGTTCAAACCCGGGAAATACTGGACCACGATACCGCCCTCAGTCTGGTTTTGGGAATTCTGATGCATGAAGAAAAGGGCGTTATCAGGGATAAATCAGAAATTGCTGCGGTGGGACACCGCATCGTGCATGGCGGAGAAGATTTTTCCGAATCGGTCCTGATTACCGAAAAGGTCAAAAAAGGCGTGGAAAAATGTCAGCAATTCGCCCCCCTGCACAATCCGCATAATCTCAAAGGAATTCTGGTATGTGAAAAATTATTGCCCGGTATCCCGCAGGTGGGTGTGTTCGACACTGCGTTTCACAATACCCTTCCCCCAACAGCGTATATTTATGCATTACCTATCGAATTCTATAAACAGCACAAAATTCGCCGCTATGGCTTTCATGGTACCTCTCACGCCTATGTGGCCCAAAAGGCGGCCGAACATCTTCAAAAACCGATCAAAGAGACCAAAATCATTACCTGCCATCTCGGCAATGGCGCCAGTATCACCGCGATTGATGGCGGCAAATCAATTGAAACCAGTATGGGATTTACGCCCCTGGAAGGCCTGGTGATGGGAACCCGTTGCGGCGATATCGATCCTGCCCTGGTTCCCTATATCGCCAACCTGGAAAAATTAAACCTCTCCGAAGTCGATTCGCTTTTAAATAAAAAAAGCGGCATGCTGGGTCTGACCCAACTCACCAACGATATGCGGGAAATTGAAGAAAAAGCCATTGATGGCGACAAAAGCTGTATTTTGGCACTCGATATCTATATCCACCGCATACGCAAGTATATCGGTGCCTATACAGTCCATCTCGGCGGCCTGGATGCCCTGGTATTTACCGCCGGAATCGGAGAACGATCTCCCTATGTACGGGAACGGGTTTGCAAGAATATGGATTATCTCGATATCGGCATCGACTCTAAAAAAAATAAAGAAAACGCTTACGATCTCTCCACCAGCAGAACCAAAGTTCTGGTCATACCGACAAACGAAGAACTTGCCATCGCCCGCGATACCTGTAAGATTCTGGAAAGCATGGAAAAAGAAATCAAAAAACCGGCTGATCGTAAAGTCGAATTCAGCGAAGACGACCGCGCAGACCTCATCTCTATCTGGCTGAAAAATCCGCATGCGACCATGGTTGATATTTCCGAACAGATGGAAGATTGTACCGGTAAAAAGATACCGGTACAAACCATCAAACAGCAGATCGAACTGCTCGGTCTGGATAAAGTCTCCGAGCAAAAGAAAAGCGATCTTTTGAGTAAAAAAAAGAACTAAAGGTGTGGAAGTGTTTAAGCATACAGCCGGGCAGGCGTGTAAATAGAATAGCAACGTTATTTAGCAATAAAAAAGAGGTTCTTCCGAATAATGAGTACTTTTTTAACCGCTGAGAAAACGCCAAG
>CAZSOP010000419.1:0-4031 GCA_964608385.1 uncultured Cytophagia bacterium | reverse complement strand
ACATCGCGAATCAATTCCAGATAATGTCTCGAGCGAATCGCATGAAACGCAGGCTCAAAGTTGATATCGTAGATCCAGCCGATCTGCAATAATTTAAAATCATTTAAATTTCTGATATGTTGGATATCGACAATTTTCCGAGCCATCAAATCGCGGTAAACCCCCGGGGAAAACCCGGCTGTGTCGGGCAGGTCAAGTTCAATCGCACCATTTCGTTTGCCATGATTGCAATGATAATAGTCGGTCACAACCCGCCAGATATCCAGCTTGTCGGCGTCTCTTAACAATTTGGCATAAAAAAGACAGATATCTGTCTCTTTGGTGGGCAACTCGGCGCGGTTATGGTAGTGAATGACCCGTAAAATAAGGTTTTTTATACAAGTTGGCATTTGATCGAGGACGCTGTATCGTTGTATAATCTGAATCCCCAGTTCTGCGTGGTTTTCGGAGTTTCTGTCGACAAAGGTTTTATAACGGGCATACTGTTCAAAACGGCCAACGTCGTGGAGGAGAGCGGTAGTTTCCGCCAAAACGAGTTCGTCCTGGTTCAGGTTTAGAGACTTGCCAAGACTCTTTATTTCACCACATACCCGCTTTGTGTGTTCTTTCTTTAAAGCGATATTTTGTCGTAAAGCGTTGTCTTTGTTTTCAAAGGTTTGAACATAATCGAAGAACCATGTTTTTAAGGTTTCTATAATGCTTTTATCAATTGTAATGTTCACTTTTATCCAGACACCTTTTCCGTTAGCGTTTTTAAAAATTCCATTTCTCTCGTTGACATTTTAATTGTTGCTTATACAAGTGTAGAGATATTTCATCTGCACAGTTCTGATTCCAGCATTCCGAACCGGCAGAATATAACTTGTACCGGCTTGAACGGTATTCCGAATCGTCCGGATTACCGATATGCGATGCGATGGTCATCATATCCTGATTTGTCACGTGTCGAGGTTCTGTTTTCACAGATCCAATATAACTCCGGCCTCTATAATCATAAAGTTTTTACCATAGTGTTTTTTTAAGATGTATTTCCCTTCATCGCCGGTACAATGCGTGGGACCAATTTTCTCAACCCCCATCTCCTGCAGCTCTTTGGCAATCGACTCGATAGTCCGGCTATCATTTACCATAAGGTGAAATCCACCCAGAACTGTAGAAACAGGTTCTTCAGGAAAATTCTGTTTGACCTTATCAACGATGGTAACAATGCCGGGGTGAGAGCAACCGGTTATGATGGATAAACCGCGACCGGTTTTAAGCACCAGTGCCTGTTCCGGCAGATACTCTCCTTTGTATTCACCGGCGATCTGGCCGGTTGAAAAAACATGAACATCGATGGCCATAAAATCATCGCCATCTACGAGTTTTCCTCCCGCCTCTCTAACCTGGATTTTAAAATCCTCGCTAAAATCGGGACAGGTATAGACCGGTAAATCCTTTGTGTTTTGCAAAACTTTCTGCAAACCGCCGGTATGGTCCCAATGATCATGGGAAATAACCACGGCCTCAATCGTATGCAGCTCTACACCCAATCGATCCATATTGTATAAAAGCCTGTCGCCGTCCTCACCGCTATCGAAAAGAATCCTGTCATCGATTAAAGCCGAAAAACCCCATCCGGCTTGCAGGCCTTTACGAGCCGTGTTGTCATAAAGAATGATTGCTTTCATTTTTTGCTTATACTCCCCGCATAGTCGAATGCGTTTTGTTTCATTTTATAAAACTTTACCTGGTCGATGCCGATTATCTGCCCGCATGGACAATACAAATCTTTCTCGTCCTGGTTCGAATAACATTTTGCGATACGGTCTTTATAACAGCGCAAAACCCGGCCTTTGCCGATTTTACGATATTTTAGAATTTTGCGTTTACATTTTGTACACTTGATGACAATCATATTCATTCTTACCATACGTGTAAACACAATCATTTACAAAGCGATCATCATGAATCATTTTATCACAATATTTATTTACCAATTTGAATTTTGAATTCTGAATTTCCTGTTTTACTTCTTCCAGGTGCATGTGTTTAAAATGTTCTATTGGACTGTCTTCGATAACATGTTTTAGAAAGACAGAAAAAAAAACACTTGGTTTTAGTACTCTGGATATCTCGCCATATAACGCAACCCGATCATCTTTTCGCAGCATTTGATTCTCGATTTCGGGGAAAAAACAACTTTCTGGCATAAAAAGTTCTACCCTGAAATTCTCTTTTAACAATTAAATTTTGTTCTAAAAGCTTATCAACAACACTCCAGTCACACCCCGCTCTTTTAAGGAAATCCGTAACCGCCTCTTCACGCATGGGATGAACCGCCGTGATACTTGAAAGATCATTTTGCACATCTCCGGTAAAGGCAAAGGCATTGCCTTCATAGCCGATGAGAGTTTCCACGCGTTTTAATTCAGAGCTCAGAATCTCATAGGCCCGAATCAGATCGATCTCCTCTTCGAGATTGACATCCAGCGTTGGCTCCCCGTCGGAAACAAAGGTCAGATAATCTATCGATTCTCCGGCTCGCTCAGACAAATCTATTTTTTCAACCACATGTTTATAAATTTGCTGTGACTCATAAAACGGCCGGCGCTTTGCTTTCATTTTTTCGATAAGGTGCATGGTATTTCCGCAGGTGTGATAAACGAGGGCAACATCGGAAGAGCTGCAATTCTGTGTAATCACGCCGACAAAATCAGAGGAAAACCGTTCAAACTGTTCCGGCCCCAGCATCGCTGCGCTGGGTTCAAGAATGCAAACAATTTGTGCTCCAGCTACGACTAAAAGTCGAACATAGTCCTGAATGACAAAGGTGGTAAATTCGCATAAGGTTTCTAGTTTGTCGGGATCGGTTACAGTTGCCATGGCAGCGGCGTCAGATCCCATAATTTGACTGGCCAGCGTATAAGGACCGGTAACATAGGCGCCGCGAAACAGGGTGGAAGAAAAACTGAGACCCATCAACTTGATCATCTCCACATATCCCTGCAAACGGGTGTCAAAAGAGATGTTGATGGATTTTAGTTTCTGTAACTGATCAATTTTAAAATCATTTGCCGTGACCGTAGGCGTTTCCTGCTCGGGGAAAACCGTATACCGTCCGAGTGCATTGGCTTCGGCACTGAGATCCATTAAAGGAAAAATGATATCGGGATTAAATTTTTCCACCAATGCCTGCAAGACTTTATAGTGTTCTTTATGGTTCTGTTGAGCCAGTTTGATGGTGCTGTTCACCAGCTTTAGGCCGGGGAATCCCATTAGAGGTGCGACAAGCCTTTGCTTTTGCGTATAGGCGTGTCGCACGCGTTTCAACAGGGTATGCTGTGCCATTGTGTATCTTTCGTTTCTATGCTATTCTCGAACCATCTGGGTACCACACTCGGGGCATTCCATTTCATAACAGGGATAGCCGGCCCGGTGTGGCACTTTTTTACCGCATTTGGGACAGACGCAGTTTCCACTCGGGCCGGATCCCGGGCGGTTGCCGCCCTTGCGACCTCTTCCCTGTCCCCCTCCACTGCCCATTCCTCTGCCGGTGCCCGTTCCCTGACCACCCGGTCCGGTTCCGTCTCCTCTTGGCATGGTGATCTCCTTTCAATTGGTTTTTGGTTTCAGTCTGTTTGCGAAACAAATTTACATTTCACGGGTAGCATCAAAAGCAGCCTGAACAATAGGATACATGGTCGGTGCTGCGGTCACAAACGGATGCGTGGCCATTTGCAGAGTTTCCAGTTCGGTAACGGAAACTCGTTGCATAATTGCCATACCGATCAGATTAATCAATTCGCCAAAATGCGATCCAGTTTTTCGATCAACGTGACCTTTATACTATCAATTTGCGATATTTCATCAGCAAATTCAACCCCTATAAAGCCACCTCCAATGACAACCACATTTTTACACGTTTTGACACTGCTTACCACTGGCAACAAATAGTCCATATCTTTATAAACCGGATATACCCCCTTTTTGTTGATCCCCCTGATCGGAGGCAGAAAAGGTGCGGATCCGAGTGCCAAAATCAATTTATC
>CAZSOP010000418.1:0-4035 GCA_964608385.1 uncultured Cytophagia bacterium | reverse complement strand
AATTTTAGCGTGACCTGGGGAGGCTGGATTCATATTACCCGGGCCGGGGAATATGGGTTTTCCACCATCTCAGATGATGGGTCAGCGCTCTGGGTTGATGGGGAAAGTGTCGTCAATAACGGGGGATTTCATCCGGCAAGACCAGCGTCAGGTTCCATCATGTTAACGGAAGGGCTGCATTCGTTTCGTGTCAGCTTTGTGCAAGGTGGCGGGAACTACCAGTTGCACGTTCTCTGGACACCGCCGGGTGAAACAGAATCCTGGATTCCTCCTAACGTGCTGTATCCGCATCCGTTTCCGATTCGAGGCATCGGATTTTTAACTCGTCACTTCAAGTGGTTTTATGCGTTTTCCTGGCTGCTCCTGCTGGTTGCTCTGGGACACAGAGCCTTGCGAAAACACACAGATCATCGTCAGCTTTTTAAAACGTACCTGCAAAACCTCTCCCTCTCCGTTGCGACACTCCTGATCCTGTTCCTTGTGGCTGAGGGCGCTATGCGACTCATTTTGTCTCTCAAAGAAAATCGGCAGGACCTGAAGATTTTATTGCAGGAATCAAAAGCAGCCGAATTACCAGAAGGAGCCAAAACCTACAGGTTAAAAGGGATTGTGCAGGCCAGTCCATACCAGGAGATTGTTTATGAATTAAAGCCAAATCTTCACGGATATTTCTTAGATGTTCCCCTTTTCACGAATTCCAGAGGGTTACGCGATTATGAATATAGTTATCAAAAACCTGAGAACACTTTCCGCATCGTTGGCCTCGGGGATTCATCGTTATTCGGATGGGGCGTTCCATTAGAAGAAAGCTCTTTGAAAGTCCTGGAACACAAGCTGAATGAACTGCCGACCGAGATGCATTTTGAGGTAATCAACTTTGCCGTTCCGGGCTATAATACCGCCATCGAAGTCGAAGTCTTCCGACAAAAGTGTCTCCGTTATGACCCGGACCTGGTCATCATGCATTTCAATACCAATGATTATGATGTGCCGAGCTTCATGAAACCGCCTCAAAATTATTCAACATTGCGTGAATCCTATCTGTTTGATTTTATCTATACCCGTTATCAAATGCTATGGGGAGAGCAAAAACAGGAAATGATCCCCTTTGTATTTGATCGGACGATGGGGATGGAAGAATCTGAACGACTGGATCAGGAACCGAATTTTCCTGACGAATATCGCCACATGGTTGGGGTAACAGGGTTCCGAAAAGCAATGGATACGCTGGTACAAGAAACTACAGAACGAGGGATTCCTTTACTTGTGTACGTCATTAAAGGATATCCGGGCTTAGACCCTGACTATACGCCGGACGCATTTCGGAACAGCCAGTTGCAATTGATTACGGAATTACGTGAAAAATATGGATTCTATTTACTCAACATGTATCCATATTATATGGAATATCGGCAGCAACACTCGACCAATGACAGTAAAATTTTTTGGGTGGCCTCTGACGATTCACATCCCAGTGCCTTAGCGCATCAGCTCGAAGCAGACGCACTGTTTGAGTTTCTGGTGAATCAAGAGTTAGTTCCGCGTCCAGAGAGGCAAAAATAGAAACGCTCAAAAATTGGGCATCAGGGAGAAAAACTGATGAGCATTTGCCCTATGTTCATCAAGTTTCCAGCCGCCATTGTGCTTTTTCTCCTTGACATGAAAAGAGCGGTTATATATTTAGGGCAGGACTATCTACGACGAGCCAAATGCCTGGCAAACGATACGTTGGCATTTCTCCTTTTGGAAAGGCTATGTCTAACGACATCTGGTTGCGATAGACATGGGGCCTGAACAGCACATAAATGATGATTAGACGAACATTTTTTATAGCAGCCCTGGGAATCTGCGTCCTCATCAGCGGATGTGGCAATGAGAACGGTCCGACATCTTCCGGATTCAACCCCAAGCAAGCGCAGACAATACCGACCTCAACCCTTTCCGATGACACGTTTGGCTCTGATATTGCTGCGGCAATTGCAGCCGTCGGTGATAGCATCACCTACGGCGATGGTTCCGCTGTGGGAGGCTATCCGGCATTACTCCAAAACATGCTGCTCCAACAGGGAAAGAATGTTGCGGTGCATAATTATGGGATTCCGGGTGAAGAAGCCTATCAAACCCATGATCGCTTTCGTCGCGTTACAGCGGGAATGGATTTCGTGCTGCTGATGATCGGAACCAATGACTTGTGGACTATTGGCACTTCCTTCGACAGCCAGCCCATCAAGCATATAGAACAGATGCTGGATGAAGCCCTGGCCTCGGAGATGATTCCGATCGTGAGCACGATACTGCCGCAGTACAATTGTCTGCGCGATTATAATCCGCTCATTATCGAATTAAATAAAGATATTTATGCCGCTGCGGCAAAACGCGGGGTTCGCGTGGTTGATAACTATAGCGCCATCATAGAAAACGGCGGCGGAGTGTTATATGCTGACTGCGTGCATCCGAATGATGTTGGCTACGAGGTCATTGCCCAGCAATTTTTGAATGCCCTTCTGGAGTATCCGCTTATCCGAAGTCATTGAAGCAGCCTATGGCATCCCGACCTTTTGCTCAACAGGAGAACGTCATTCTCCGGTACCCCCCCGTTATCTGGGCCGGGGTGGTCTTATTACTCAGTTCTTTTGTTGGCCGAGAATGTTTTGATGTTGCCGCAAGTCTGGGGGGCGAAACCGGGCCGCTCCTGAACCTTTCCTCCGGCCGGGCGCTGCCAGCGACCTTTACCACACTTGTTGCCGCAAAACTTGCAGCATTCTTACTGTTCTGGGGCTGGTTGAAGCGGTTTGAGCAAGCTCAAAAGCTAACAGGCGGAGTTTTCAGCGTGTTCGTCCTCAGCCTGGATCCGCTCTTTGCCGCCAATAGCGGCAGACTGGGACTCTTTATAGGCGTGCTGACTCTCTTCTGGTGGAGCTGGGTATATGCTGCCTCGTCCAGGGTGGTTCCCGAATGGATTGCGCCTGTCAGTGTAGCGCTTGCTGGGAGCGTGCTACTCTCTCCCTGGTATCTGGTGCTTCTCAGCCTACTCCCGCTTTTCCGGCGGTCGCCTTTTCAAACACGACGATGGTCTACAGTCCGGCGTATCACGCTCAGATGCCTGGGACTGCTGGTTGTCATCGGGGTGATCTATCTGTTGTGTTTTCCAACCGATGCCCGGAATCTGCTGAACCCGCAGTATGGGTTCTGGGTAGAACATCTCCGGTATTTTTTCCTCTCGGTCTCCGCTGTGCATGTGTGGGGAGCTGTCATCCTTTCCTGCTTTGGCTTCGGTCTGGTCGCCTGGTACTATCCAGAGATCATCTTCCTCCTCTTAGGCATCAGCGTTGGCGTCTTAGGCCTGACAAAACTTGATCTGGGAGGGCTTGTGCTGCTGTGGGCGGTGCTGTGTCCCCTGGTTGGAACGGCGCTGGAGCTGAGATGGAAACCGCTGATCAAAGCGCGTTCTGTTGCCCGTTCCAATCTGCTCCTGGTGATCCTGACAGCGGCCATGTTGTATTGTTGCCGCGGCCACTATACCGCCAATCTCCTCCTGGCTCGCCAACAGTATCGCACCGGCTTTGCCAGCGGATGCGGACAATGGGCGGTTCCGGAACATGGTTCGCCGGAAGATGCAGTGTTGACGATTAATGAACCAGGCGACCACCAGCCCGGCTGTTATCTGGCGTTCGGAAATTATCATAACGTCCTCCCAGGCCGTTATTCCGCTGCATTCTATCTGTGTCACACGGCAACCTCTGCCTCAAAAGCTCTCGTGAATGTGGCTCAACACAAGGGGAGAACAATTCTGGCAACTGCGCCCGTTCCGGTTACCGCTTCATGCCGCATCCGGCCAACTTCCCCGGCCGTTGTCTTGACGTATGATATTGTCAAGAATCCGCTTTCATCGGTAGAACATCGAGTATATTATGGCGGAACCGGACAACTCGTTTTTCATTATGTAGACATCAATTCAGCCCCATGAAACGAATACTTACTATAACACTCCAATTTAGGTTTGTCCTGGCATGATTTTTGCCGAGACTTTGAACT
>CAZSOP010000417.1:0-4059 GCA_964608385.1 uncultured Cytophagia bacterium | reverse complement strand
GTAGAATGATTATCTAACAGATCGATCATTATTCCATATCAAGTAAATTTGTGCCATTTTCTCACTTTAACAGCGTCATTTTCAGCGTTTTCACGCCCTGATTGGCAGTCATAAGACAAAAATAGGTGCCCGTTGGAACCTGATTACCTTCATTGTCCGTAGCATTCCAAATCAACCGATGAACGCCTTGATGGTATCGAGATGCGACTACATTTCGTACCAGTTTACCCCGTGCATTGTAAATATCAATTTGGATAAAATCCGGTTCCGGTAAGGTAAACTCTATAATTGTACTCGGATTAAATGGATTGTTGTAATTGCGAATAGAGTATTCATTTTCAATATTCGTTTCAGCAATCTTCTTTTTCAGTTCTCGCTCCGGCTCAACCGTGATTGAATGCTCATCATATGCCGTATTGTTATCGTTATCGATGACCCGAACCTTGAGCTTAAACGACTCTGTCTCGGAAAGCGTTACCGAAGAACCGGTACTCCCCAGTTGAATCCAGGTATTGCAGGGAGCCGATCGGGTTTGTTCTCCCGATAACGGCTGGTAACATGGATACATCTTCCACCAGGTATAGGAATAAGGAGATGTCAGTTCGGTAATTTCTGCTGTCCATGTACCCGACTGACCAGAGGTTCGCAGGGTCGGACCGGAAATTTTTACGCCTCTGACGGTTAATTCTACTCTTATATTGCCCTGGCGGTTGTCAGGCGAAATATCATCAGAAGTAAAATAAACTCTTCCTTCATATCCACCCGCTTCCAGATTGGTTGGATTAACAGTAACCGTCAAGTCGGTTGAGCTATTCAACGTGCCAAAGTTGGGTGATACGCTTAGCCAGGATTTAGTTGAACTGGACGTCCAGTATAAAGAAGAATCCCAATCGTATACATTGTTGATCAATGTAGATTCTTTTGAATCCTGACCAAAAGTAGAAAAAGTAAGGGAAGATGGGTTACAACTAATGGCAGGATCAATACGATAAAAATAACTTCCATCTGATTCTTGACATCTGTCTGGACTTGTAATTACTGAATCACAGAAATTTAAAGTATTGCGATGTCTGAAAATGCATCGTTTGAAAGTTATGCTTATTTCATGATCACAGTTATTCGGATAATCTTTAACATGCATCATATCCGAGCATTCACCGCCTTGAGGTATCATTCCATTGTCACAACAAGGGTATCGAAGTTGACCGAAACACAAATTAATCATGAACAAGAAAATCAGAATGGAAAGCAAAAAGCGGAAAGACGAAAGACGAAAGACGAAAGCATTTTTCATTTTTAATCCCCTATATTTTATACAACGGGCAAGTTGAATTGCTTACGAATAAAAGATAAAATAAAAATGAATAGCTGTCAAGTTAAATCGTGTTAACTGTACAAGAGTATTCATTATCACTTGAGATGCAAAGCTGGGAAAGAATGAATCTTTTCAACCTCGCTAGTCCGGTTGTTTTGTCTTTCTCTGCGTTTCTCGGCGTTTTATTTTATCCGCACGCAAAGACGGAAAGGCGCAAAGAAAAGATTATATGACTCATGGCATCTCCAGAGTCGATATGAATTCATTCATGCATGCCATTTCGCATTTCCAAACGTTCGGTTCCTCCCGGCGTTTCTTGGCGAACTCGGCGGTTCTAGCTCGTTGAGAAAACAAAAAAAACAGTACGATTGTACAATAACTACGGCCCTTTATAAAAAAACTCTCTCCGCGTTTTGCGGTTTCACATTGCCGATAACTTGATGATGATGATAAATACGTAAATATAGCCCGGTTTCGGCTTTGACTTGACAAATTTTGCGGTTTACGCTGCTCTTAAAGAATATTTTATTTTTCTTTTATAAGAATTATTTGTACACTATTTTTGAACTTACTTTCTGAAGGGACTGGATCATGAAAATAAGAGTTGAACTATTTCTGCTTTTCCTGTTGGTTTGTATTCCCGCCTCGCAGGCACAGATCGATGCCAGAATGCATCTGAACCTGCCGGAACTCGACGGCTATATGACGCTGAAATGCGATTTTCACACACATACCGTTTTTTCAGATGGGCTGGTGTGGCCGCCGGTGCGGGTCGACGAAGCGTGGCGTGAAGGACTGGACGCCATCTCCATTACCGACCACATTGAGTATCTGCCGCATAAGGAAGATGTCAAGGTCAATCACAACCGCTCCTACGAGCTGGCCATACGCCGTGCCCGCGATTTGGGACTGATTCTCATCAAAGGAACCGAGGTCACCCGCGACATGCCACCAGGACATTTGAATGCTATTTTTATCGTTGATGTCAATCCGCTCGATGTCAAGAGCTGGAAAAAAGCCCTGAAGACTGCAAAAGATCAGGGTGGTTTTATCTTTTTCAATCATCCCACCTTTCCCCATCCGAAACGCATCTCCGAATGGTTTCCGGAACACCAGCAGCTCTACGAGCTCGGACTGATCAACGGCATCGAGGTGGTCAATACAGCTACCTATTATCCGGAGGCACATCAATGGTGCATCGATAAAGAGCTCGCCATGATTGCCTCATCCGATGTGCATGCGCCGATCGGTATGGTCTATGATATACAAAACGGAGAGCACCGTCCCATGACCCTGGTGTTTGCAGCGGAACGGACACAAGCGGGAATCCTGGAAGCTTTGCAACAGAGACGAAGCGTCGCTTATTACGAGGACAAGCTCGTCGGCACCAAAGCATTGCTCGAACCGCTCTTTAAAAACTCGATTGATATTGGAGAGAAAAGTCTCACGATCGTCGGCAGGAACCGGGCTTTTATTCCGATCAGCAACAAAACCGACATTCCCTTCAAGCTGGTTCTGGATCACAAAATAAAAGAACTCGCCTGTCCGCTGGAAATCGAGCTCGCCGCCAATCGAACCACGCTGGTTGCGGTGAGGCCGGCATCGAATGATCTTTCTGGCAAAAAGTGGATACGCATTCCTTACAGAGTGCAGAATCTTTTGGTCAAACCGGATACGGGATTGTCGACGGAATTTAAAATCGAAATCGAATTTTTCCCGGCAAATGAATGATGTTCAAAACAAGGTGATTTCGCCATCTTTAACCAGTCTGATCAGGTAGCGGATGCGCTCGTGCAGATGGCGAATCTCGTTTTTTGTCAAGCCGAATTGTATAGTATCTCCCTCAATCCTGACGCCGCGATAGAGATCGATAACCGCTGTCGGGGCAACCGGCCTGCCGTCGCCGCTGCCGAGATCAAATTGAGCACAAACTGCCAGTTGATCTTCAAGATTCTGCAGCGTGATCTCTTGCAGCCGTTCAAAGGTTTTGCGCGGCAGGCGTTTTAGCCGCAAATCACGCCATCTGGTCCCCCTTCTGCTTTCCGGAGCATCAAAACTGATGCCATTGTCAACCGCGTAAAGGTTAGGCGAAAGCGAATCGGTTGAAACAACGACGTTGCCGATATTGCCGTCGTTGTGATGAATTATATAGGTAAACGCGTTCAGATTGCCCCAGTGATAGGCATAAAGCGAATCTCTGCGCAACCGCTTTTCGTTAAAAACATTTTTATCGCTAATCTCCGGCAACCAGTATTGCAGGGTGCAAAAAATCAACGGATAACCCTCAAAAGTCGGTTGTGCATTTGGATTGACACCGTGGAACTGCGGCAATGTAAATGCCCGAATCGCCGTCGGCGGCACGACATAATCACTGCTGTCGAGAAACATCTTTTGCAGAATATAGGCCGCCAGTTCGAGACGCGGCTCATTGTTGTATGCCTTGCCGCCCTCAGCGGCTGGTTTGATCTTTGCTTTGATCATAAAATCAGAGCTGTCGGCCAACAGCGCCCTTTGGGCTTTGTCCGCATTGTACCGTATCGGCCGCGGTTTTAAAATTCGTAAAGAGTCCGTATAAAACATGTTTTCGATCGTCCGTCCCGGATATTCAAAATTACCCGCCGCAACTGGATTTTCAACACAAAATACAAACAAAATCAATAGCGCAAACACTCTGGTCTGTTTCATCTCGATCTCTGCTTCTCACAATAGTTATCTACTTTATAGTCATGAAATATGTGCTTACG
>CAZSOP010000416.1:0-4082 GCA_964608385.1 uncultured Cytophagia bacterium | reverse complement strand
TTTTTTTATTTCTTTTTCAATCCTTTTCTCCTAAGTGCAAACAGCCAGATTAAACCAAAACCGAAGAAGATAAGTGTGCCGGGTTCTGGAATCGGAGTTTCTTTCAGTTTTTGGAGTGCCTGGACTCCCCCAATAAACCAATCATTGTAGCCATACAGATTGTTTACATCAAGATACCACAACTCATCTATCAAACTTACTGAAAGCAATTTTAAATCGGTTATATAATCATCTGAATCCGTCACCCAGATACCTGTGTAATTACCAAGATCATCATATTCATATCCCCAGGCAGTGAGAGCATGTCCTCCATTCTCTGCATAAACAGCTAATGTAACACCATAATCATTGTGGAGATATTCATCAATAGTTGCCATCAGATTAACCCCATCAGTCCATAGCTCAGTAGACGAATCCCATGTCGCCCAATCTTCATAGAAATAATCAAAGAAGTTATAATCTGACCAATAATTTCCTCCTCCAGGATTTTCAATTTGTGAGTATCCTTCTTCTGTTGGAGGTTCTGTTCCGTCAAACCACCAATGCCATGCATATTCCATCAAGCTCCCTTTATCACTCCAATAGTCCTGGAACGCATAGAACATATCTTGCGCGGAATCAAAGAGCGGCGTGTTCCATCCGGCCCAATCGAGGATATTCGCGGCGGCCGCCGCCCAACACATCCAGTCGTCGTCAGGGTTGGACAACGATTTATCCGTGTCGCGCCAGTCATCATACAGAAATGAACTGCCGCTGACAATTTCGCTGAAGCGAGCTTCGATGGTATGATCGGCGGTCACATGCGTCAATGTCACGGTGGCTTTCGTGATTGTCGTTTCCCCTTCTGTTGCGGTGTAGGTGTCCAATTCCTCTACCGCAACGCCGTCTATCATGACAGCTTCAATCTCATAACCGGCATCCGGGCTGATCGTGAAGGTGTGGTTCGCTCCATAATCTACAGTCAGAGTCCCTTCCGGTTCGATGCTGCCGCCGGCTCCGGCGCTGGCCGTGATTGTAAACGTTTTGATCGCGAAGCTCGCCTCGATGGTATGCTCGGCAATGACATCCGTAAAGGTGTATTCAGGGATAGCTCCTTTGGACTGGCTATCCACGAGCACATCCACGAGCTCGCAGCCTTCATCCGGCGTAACTGTGAAAGTTTTGTCCGTTCCGTGCTCTACAGCCACGTCGCCGGCCGGTTCGATCACGCCGCCATCACTGGCACTGGCCGCAATTGTATACTGTTTGAGCGCGAACGCGGCCGTGACCACCTTATCGCTGTCAATTGTAACCACACACCCCTCTGTTCCGGTACATCCGCCGCTCCAGCCGCTAAAAACGGAATCCGCGTCCGGCGCGGCGTGCAGGGTCAGTTCTGCGCCGACATCATACACTTGGGTGAATCCGGATTCGATTTCTCCTCCGTCTAACGTCACCGTGCCGCTGCCGGCCCCCTGCTGCGCGAACGTGAACACATACTGCGCCGCTGTGCCGCTCCCGCCGCCTTCGTCTATGAATCCGGCAGAGTTCGTATAATGATCGCTTGAGGAAGTGCCTGAATCTGAAGCTTGTCCAATTGAAGAAGTCAGGCGATAATTCGTGGAGCCTGCCGTGCCTCCGCCCCCATCCAATACATCCCTGGATATGATGTAATTCGTGCTCGACTGACTGTAGGCCGCGCCGGTCCAGAGCCATGTCAGCGCCAGCACAGTCATACAAAGTATAGACCAACATTTTTTTTGTCCTATCATGATAGCCCCTCCTTTGAATGTAGTTCTTTATTCTAACAGCGATTCTAACGTAGACACACGCTCTTGCAGCCGGGCATTTTCCTTCTCCAACTCAATCAGATGCAGGGTTAGCTCTTCGACTTTCTGTAAGAGTTTCGACTGCATTTCACCCAAATCAACACCATTCTCCTGGACTTCTTGTGTAGAAGGGATGTCGGGTAAATGTTTATGCATTTTGATATATTGTTCGACTTCCTGAAGGGGCATGAGTTCATAACTGTCATGAAAGACGAAATCAGACCAGGCATTATTATCTACTTTGATCCCTCTGGTTCGTATACTTCCATTAACTGCCAGTTTATAGTCATAAAATCTCCAATCAAAACTCCCTTCTCCTGGTATGATCCCGATCCCAACACGCCCACCCTTTAGGGCTAACGTATTTTCATAGAGTTGATCTTGTTCTCGTGTGTATATTTTGAAGGCTTTCTGATCTTTGTGCCAGAGTATCGAACCATAATTTTCTTCGTTGTAACGCACTCTTACAGATGGATTATCCCCACTATGATCAACAAAGATACTGCCTCCATTAACATGGAGTTTTGCTGATTGGTCAGGATTTGGCGTCCCGATACCAACGTTTCCTCTCTGTAACACTAATGTATCTTCATAGAGTTGGTTTTGTTCTCGCGTGTATATTTTGAAGACATTCTGGTCTTTGTGCCAGAGTATCGAGCCATAATTTTCGTCGTTATAGCGCACTCTTACAGATGGGTTATCCTCATTATGATCAACAAAGATACTACCTCCATTGATGTGGAGTTTGGTTACTTCGTGAGGGTTTGTTGTACCAATACCAACATTGCCATCTTTCACAGTAATCCCATCTACAAAGAGTGAATACATTGCGCTGGTCAGTTCTTTGCGCGGCGTCATCTCCGGGTCTGTGCCGACCTGCACGCCGAGATAATAGGGTTTCGCTTCCGTAAGATTCAGCGGATTCACCGCCCCCAGGTTTACGCTGTAGCGTCCGTTGTCTACCGTGACCGTTCTGGTCTCACTCCACAGCGCGCTGCCGCCGGTCGCAGCCTCGTAAATGGCAAAGGTCATGGACAGGCTGCCGTCCACCGGATTGCCGGCCGCGTCCGTCAGATAGCCCTGATAATTGATCTTTTGGGGCACCTGGGCACTGGCAGCGGCTGAACTTATGATCAGTATTGTCATACAAATTACGGCGAAAAGTCTGAGTAATCCTGCATGTTTCATCATGATATCCTCCTTGTTTGCTGATATTCATTGTTCGAGAAAACTTGACAAAATGCTTGCGACATCATTATGTATAACCTGAAATAATCATTCAGGAGGGTGTGATGAAAACTGCTGTCACCATCCCCTCGGTCCAGTACATCACGACCGAGGGCGGACAACGCACCTCGGTGATCCTCTCCATCGAGGATTTTCACGACCTGTTGGAAGACCTGTCCGATCTGGCGGTTCTGGCCGAACGCCGCGATGAACCGACGATCTCCCATGCGGACGTGCTGACTGAACTCCAACGCGATGGACTCCTATAAGCTTACGTGGAAACGTTCGGCCTGCAAAGATTTACGGAAACTGCCAAAGACCGCGATACACAACATTGTACAGGCCGTTGAACAATTGGCTGAGCGTCCCTATCCGGTCGGCGTCAAAAAATTGGCCGGCGCCGACCACACCTATCGGTTGCGCGTTGGCAAATATCGCGTCATTTACAGCATCTTCTCAAGGACGCTGGTGATCGAAATCATTCGGGTCCGCCACCGTAAAGACGTGTATCGCGGATAATGGGGCCATTGGCCGGCTCTGACACCTCCTTCGGGTTGTGGCTTCACGGCCGTAATGTCACCGTGCTGCCCTGTTCGGCGTGAAATCCCGGGGCTAAGGTGATTGTTGCCGCCCTGCATTCACATGTTTCTCCTGACCTGATCGTGCAGTTCAAGACGGGATTCTCTCCGCTGCAATTGCAACAAGTGCCGCCCCCATTGTCAACCCTCACATTTGAAGAACAATATGGAGGCGTATTTGCAAGATGTCCGTCAAGCATTACATCTTTTCGAGGTAGTTCAAAATGTAAGTGAGCTCCTGTTCCACAACCACATTTCGTATTCCATTTTAGAGGGAATGAGTAATATGCAGGATTACAGGCTCCATTTACTTTCGCAGTGCCATCATATAATGAACCAAGAAATTGACCGCGTACAATGCTTTTACCAATTAAATCTTTTCTAACCGTATTAGTAGCTAAATGTACATATCTTGTCACACTTCCATCGGAATGTTTTATTGCAAACGTGGTTTGATAAGGATCGGTAC
>CAZSOP010000415.1:0-4087 GCA_964608385.1 uncultured Cytophagia bacterium | reverse complement strand
AGAGAAACCCATTTTTGTTCAGTAGCCGACCGTTCGATGGCATCCAGAACCTGCTGAACGTTTAAGCCATCGACAAAGTCGGGGTGAAATCCTTTGTTTTCGATGATACCATTAAGAAAGAGTCTTGCCTGATTGACGAACATACCACAATACCCAAGACCATGCCTCGTGGGCCAGTAACCGCCGCCATAGGGGTGGTCGTTATGGGTACAGTTGATCTTGCTGAATCCCTGTTCGGTTGAGGGCCGGGTGTTGTCGAAAAAGTAGAGATAGTTTTGTTCTTCAAAGGTCCAAAAGAGACTGCCTTTGTCTCCGGCGATTTCGATACTGTTGTAATTTCTTCTGCCCATGGCCATGCGCGAGGCCTCAAAACAGCCGGGAGCGCCGTTATCGAATTCACAGAGAAATTGTGCCACATCATCAACGGTCACGTTGGCCTTTTCACCGTTGGGGTTGCCGGCATCGACAGGCCGTTCTGCAATCAGGGTTTTCATTTGACTGACCAGCCTGGTAATATCCATACCGGTGATAAAGCGGACACCGTCGATGGAATGGGCACAGATATCGCCCAGCGCTCCGGAACCGGCCAGCGCCTTGTCATGGCGCCAAACATAAGCAAAATTGGGATCGCAGAGCCAATCCTGGGCATAGCGGACAAAAACATCATAAACGCGACCGATTCTGCCCTGATCAAAGAGTTGCTTTGCCATCGCCTGAGCCGGAGTCATGCGGTAGGTATAGCCGCAGCAGTGACGCACCCCTGCAGACTCGACCGCCTCGGCCATCTCTTCCGCTTCGGCCAATGTGTTGGCCAGGGGTTTTTCACAGAGGATATGTTTGCCGTTTTTAGCCGCTTCAACGGCAATATCTTTATGCAAAAATCCCGGAGCAGCAATACAAATCAAATCGATATCGTCGCGCTTGACCAGTTTTTTCCAATCCTGTTCATACGATTCCCAGCCAAACCGATCGGCAAACGCGGCCAGGTTGTCGTCCGTATCCTTGCCGCAAACCGCTTTCATGGTAATTTTATAGGGCAGATCGTACATGGCAGCGGCGTTTCTGAATGCATTCGAGTGCGCCACCCCCATAAACATATGACCAACCTGGCCGACTCTGATCTCTTTTTTGCCTTTCATGTGCAACTCCTTTTTATTGTCATCGATTTTGACATATCCTTAATTTACACTTTTTTTAAACAAAACAAAGCAATGCCTTTATAATATCAAAATCCTTTGGAAAAATGAGCCATTTTTCAGAATATAGAAGAGCTGTAAAATACGGCCTGCCAGTAATCGATAGCAGATAAAAAAACCCTTTAAACCCCGACGATATATCAAAATATCAGGAAAAGAGAACATGAATGAACAAAGGCGACAATAAAAAAAAAGCTCGATCTGGAACAAACTGACATCCGGTTATGATAAACGCCCGCTTGAAGCCTTTAAGCAAACTCGCAATTTGAAGCATTCAAACGACCATGGAGGAAATATAATCATATGGCAATAAACGGAACCCCTAAATCATTATAAGCCCGAATGACAAGAAAATTTCCCGATTTTTACTTGTAAAACCCGTTATTTCTTGGTATTATCGAATTATAAATCCTGTTCAGTCTGAAAAATCCTGACCTTTTCAGCGAATCTTGCCTATATTATTGAGAATGTTTCATGCAAACAATGTCAGACATTCTAATGAATTCAGCGGCAAATAACCTCAATTCGATGATATGACACTGGTGGTTATCAAAAGAGGGTAATATGTTATCAAACCGGTTTTCATCCTCCATATTTGTAAATTGTCTCTTTTTTGTGGCAATCTGTTTTCCACAAGACATCTCAATTTCCAGAATAAGCCACGATACCGGCATCCATACCGATCGCCGGCCGGTTTCCGTCGGTTTTTATGACAAAACCGTCAACAAAACCTTTTTGAGCTGGATGGGACCCTATAGCTGTCCCGTTGTGAAGAGTTATGATCACACAACCGCTAGCTGGAGCGATGCTAAAATCGCCGGCATCTCCCCTTTTGCCGACTCGCACAATTACCCGGCCATGATACAGGCGAAAAACGGTAATTTGATCCTCTTTTACGGCTGTCACAACAGCGTCATGCGAATCACCACCTCGCCGGATCCGGCATCCATCGATGGAACCTGGAACGATCGCGATCTGGCCGAAGCGCAGGGCGCCACTTACCCGGCGCCCATCGTCACCAAGGACGGCACCATTTATTGTTTTTATCGAATCACCATGAAAAGCGCCCATCCCTATTCAGATTATCCGACCGATTACAGGCCTCTGGCGTTTGTAAAGTCGTTGGATCATGGAAAAACCTGGAGTCAGGCACATATCATCATCGACAACTACCCGCGCCCGGACAATCTCTGTGAAGTCTATACCGGCAAGGTCACCTATCAGCCGGCAAGCGATGGCGTCAGTGAACGAATTCACCTGGCCTGGACCTTTTCCGGTGGCGGACCCTCGGGGCATGATCACGGTGCCTACCGCAGAAATGTCTACTATGCTTTTATGGACCTGGCGAATGAACATTTCTACGACATTAAAGACAATGATCTCGGGATTGATATAAACGATGCGGAGGCGGAAAACAACTGTAAAATTATCGATACCGGCAACCCACCTCAGGGAGAAAACGTCGGCCATCAGGTATCGGTGCACTTTTGCGATAACGGCGATCCTGTGGTCATCTATCGTCACGAAGGATTCAAGTGCGCCTATCGCAACGATTCGGAATGGGCCACATCAACCATTTATGCCAAAGAGAACGATCCGCGCGACATTGAAAAAATCGGTCCCAACGCCTTTAGGACCTTTCGTACCGCCGGCGAAACCATTTATGTGTTCAAGTCCCTGAACGGAGGCAAAAGCTGGGAACTGGAAAATAAAACAAAGGCACCGGCAAGGCCGGCACGCTGTTATGTCATCGACAACTATCGCCCGCAACTAAAATACCTGCTGACGGAGATGAAAGACGATGACAGGAACGTAGAGGCAGGGAGCAGGGACATCTATATCGGCAGCGTCGCTGCATCGACCGACCTTCGGCAGGAAACACCACCACAGGCGAATAGTTACGAGCTGGCACAAAATTATCCCAATCCCTTTAATGCGATGACAACTATACCCTATACGATGGTTGAAAGAGGGTTTGTCGAAATCGTTATCTCTGACCTGCTCGGCAGAGAGATCACTACCCTGGTTGCACAAACCAAAGCCAGAGGAAGCCATATCGCACGCTTTGAGGCAAAACAGTTGTGCAGTGGAGTTTATTTCTACACCCTTCGGAGTGAAAAATTCTCGGATACAAAGAAATTTCTTCTGATTCGATGAGAAGGTAGAAAAATCTTCAAACCTGTATCGACATTGCTTTTTTCAGGTTCCGGACAAAATCGCGTGCACAAACGGGTTTGTCCGTCGCCCGTTTCAGTGCCCTGATCAGCCAAGTGTCGATAATAACCCCGGCGGCATATTAAGCAGATCATCAAAAACGACAATTCGATGAGCACCTGGTCTGCAAAAAGTTCACGCCATACTTAAAAAAAGAACGTCCTACGCTCTTTACCAATTTCGTTGGTGAGACGAAGACCCTGCACCAAGTGTACCACGATCATAGCGGTTAAGCAATCAATGAGGGTCTATTGCATCCCCAGAAGAAAATCGGGCTTGTGGGCATAGAATCCTCACCATCATGATGCGGCACATAATCGGGTAAGGACCAGTTTTTCCCGGCCCTCCCCACACCACCGGACATGCGGGTCCGCATCCGGCGGTTCATCATAGATCACTTTGGATAGTGAAAAGCGATCCAGAGATCGCGGACTGAAACAAGACCCTGTTCTTTGAGATAAGCATTTGTCAAAACGCTTTGGCTGCCATAGGTTCTGGCAAGCTTCCACGGCCCTTTACTGCTTTTGCCAACGCTTATCGCCTGAATCTCTACTGCACCGAGCTTGACCAGATTGCGTATACACGTCCGGCATCTGCGCCACCGTTTGAGGGTGCATCCGCCAGCTGGCGGACACACGACGGCGAATCCACTCATCCAGCTCCGGCAGCGGGCGGTA
>CAZSOP010000414.1:0-4088 GCA_964608385.1 uncultured Cytophagia bacterium | reverse complement strand
ACCCGGGTGGATTGGCGAACACCCGAAACCATGCTACGGGTGCAGTTTCCCGTTGCCGTCTTTGCCCTCGAATCCACCAGTGAAATCCAGTTCGGCAGCATAAAACGACCGACACACACCAATACGAGCTGGGATATGGCCAAGGACGAGATTCCGGCGATAAAGTGGGTCGATCTTTCACAACGCGATTTTGGCGTCGCCCTTTTAAATGACAGCAAATACGGTCACCGCATCAAGGGACATACGATTGACCTGAATTTGTTGAGAAGTGTGCCCTATACGGGAACGCGCATGGTCAGCGACGAGATGGTGCGTCCCGGAGAACCGCATCATGCATTTACGGATCAGGGTGAGCATTGTTTTCGCTATGCCTTGATGCCGCACGCCGGTGACCATATCCATGGCGGGGTTGTACAACGGGCATTTGAATTCAATCTGCCGCTCACCGTTACCGAAACGACGGCTCACAAGGGTCATTTGCCGGCTGCCATTTCTTTTGTCAATGTTGAAGATGACAGGGTGGTTGTGGAGACGGTCAAGCAGGCGGAAAACGAAAAGGCTCTCGTATTGCGCTTTTACGAGTCCAGCGGCGCCGGCGTGAAGACGCGGGTACATATCACCTTTCCGGTCTCAGCGGCATATGAGGTCAATTTGCTGGAAGAAGAGCAAAAACCGCTCAGGATTCACGATCATGCTTTCACCCTGACCCTGCGGCCATTTGAGATCAAGACGGTCAAGCTGGTTTAGAACCGTCGGGGGGGGGAGAGCTTTTCGACCGGATTGCCGGCCGGATATCAAAAAACAGACTCGCACAAAGACGCAGAGCCACAAGGGAATGCCTTCAGCCGGGTTTGTCGCATACCGATAAAACACGGGTTATAGAATTATTTGCGTGGGCATTCCTTGAGAAAGATTTCCTCACGCCGAGGCGCCAGGCCGCAAAGAGAGAGGGATCAGTCCTCAGCTGTCGGATATTCAAAATAGACGGTTTTTCTGACTTTTGTTATCCGTCTTTTGGCCTTTATATTTTCTCTGTGTCTCTGTGGCTTTGTGCGATATCAAGGCTGCTGAACGCATCGTTTTGGGCCCGAGTCGCGTTAGCGACGGCATGTTTTTAGCAATCCGTCGGCATTCCCGTTTTTTGTCCCTTTAGGGACGACATACAGAGCATACCTCACGCCAACTCGCCAGGGAGCAAGATGGGTTTGGGTTTTGTTTTGGTGGCAACGCCTTGCCGGGTGTGGTGCAGCGTCCGCTGCCCAATGATGGTGCAGAGGGTGGAGGAACTACCCGCACTGCGGAGTGGTAAAAATTTTTTGCTGATTTAAACAAGCCCCAACGGGGCGCTTTATGTCAGGCCAGGGCAACGCCCTAGTGATCCAAACGAATCAGAATCGAGCCCTGAAAGGGCGATATCATGAACCATAAAAACGGAAATTGTATTATTAGAACGAAAAACGCAGAGGCCGCAAAAGCATTGCGGAGGGAAAGAGAGATAGGGATAGATAAAAAGCGTGTTATACTATTTAACACGATTTAACTTGACAGCTATTCATTTTTATTTTATCTTTTATTTGTAAGGAATTCAACTTGCCCGTTGTATAAAATATATGGGATTAAAAATGAAAAATGCTTTCGTCTTTCGTCTTTCGTCTTTCGTCTTTTCGCTTTTTGTTTTCTATTCTGATTATCTTACTCATGATTAATTTGTGTTTTGGACAATTTAGAAAACCTTGTTGTGAGAATCACAATTTCAGCGGAGAAGCTTGTTCAAAAATTGTTGGTGCATTAGATTATCCTGATAATTGTGATAATCATATTTATATAACTTTAAAAGAATGTATTGAAAAACACCGTTATTCCGCAATTTGTGGTACTCCGAATGATACATCACATCATTGCACCGAATCTGATGGATCAGAGTTTTATAGAGTAGACCCCCCGATTACCACCAGTCCCTCCTCGCTTGAATTTTCGATGGATTATCAGGGTACCAATCCTGGTTCCAGCAATTCTACATTGACTAATAATGTAACCCAATGGAATGCTTCCATTCCGTGGTCTGCCAGTTCAAACAAAAGTTGGCTTGGTGTTTCGCCAGACAATGGAACACTGACCAGTTCTACTACTTTGATCGTATCTGTAGACGGTTCAGGCGTATTGCCCGGTGAACGTTACGGAAAAATAACATTTTCTTCCAGTGAGATTTCTTCCGAGAACTCTCCTGCAGAAATTTTCGTAAAATTAACTGTTGACGGTCTTTATGTTGAGATAGAGGGTCCTGCTTTTCTCGAATCGGGACTATCCGATACCTGGACAGCAGATGTTTCCGGGACACATCCGCCTTATACTTATAACTGGTGGAAGATGTATCCATGTCCGCGCAGCAATTCTCTGTCAAAAAAGCAGGATCGCCTGCCGCCCTGTGATACGTGGATACAGTTGGGTAGCAATTCTTCGGTGACGCTTTCTGAAACTGAGACATTTAAGCTCAAGGTTCAGGTAACAGATGCTGAGAATAATACGGTTTATGATGAGCATTTGGTTACGGTTGGTCCCTCAAGGGAATTGAAAAAAAGCCTTGCTGAAACAGATGCTACAGGCGATTTTACGATACGTAATTTCACAAATCCGTTTAATCCAAGCACGGTGATAGAATTTACGCTTCCGGAAGCCGATTTTGTTCATGTTGATATTTACAATATGCATGGTCAGCTGGTAAAAAATATGGTTGCCGCTGAATATCATAAAGGCGTTCACAGAGTGGTTTGGGAGGCGACGGATAACCGCGGTAAGCGGGTTCCGGCGGGCACATATTTTTGTCTTTTAACTGCCAATCAGGGCGTGAAAACGTTGAAAATGACGCTGTTAAAGTGAGAAAATGACGCCAATTTACTTGTATACCGAATAATGATCGATCTGTTAGATAATCATTCTACAAGGAGATTATGATGTTAAACCGTTTGTTCATCTGTTTATTCTGTCTGTTGTTTTTCAACAACATCAGCGCTCAATGGGTTCGCTTGACCGACAACAGTCCTCCTGATGTAATAGGCAGTATGAGTATAGACGCTACCTCAGATGGAACCGTGGCATATGTTGTTGCTGAAAAGGATATTCAGGATAGTGTTTTTTTCCTGATCAAAATTTCACATGATTTTGGTTCAACTTGGAAACAACACCAAACCAACTCTAAATACAGATTTCAAAGTGCAGTGGATATATCCATAGGTGATTCTTTACACCTCTGTTATGGAACGGATAATGGTAAGATATTCACGAGTGAGGACGGCGGCGAAACCTGGCAGTTGCGTTTTTATGATACGACCAAAACAGATTTTATCAACTATATCGAAATGTTCAATGGCCGACAGGGGGTGGCCATGGGCGATCACAGTTACGGGGAAGTGGCCCAGATTTTAAGAACCGAGGACAGCGGCAGGAGCTGGGTGTCGGTAAACGACAGTGCCTTTGGCGGGGTTTCCGGTGATCAATGGCACCGCATTGACTTTGCTACATTCGATGTAGGGTATTTCTACCCATCTGTTTTAACTCCGGGATTTACAGCAAAGCAGGGATTGTACAAAACGACTGACGGGGGTAAAACCTGGAATGTGATCCTTGATGATTATATACATCAAAGCATTACATTTTATGATGAGAATATTGGTTTGGTTTTTGAATCTTATTACCGTCAAGGCATATCTCGTACACTTGATGGTGGCAGAAGCTGGGAATTTTTCCCCCTTGATATTTGGGGTAGGACTTTTACTTTTTTGCTGGACAATCCAGCTGTGGTGTGGATGTTGGATTGGTATGGCGTCTATTGCAGCCAGGACACCGGCCGTACCTGGCAAAAACAACTCGATTTGGCTCAAATAGATGATGATACAGGTGTTGATATGGTTATGACCGAGGGCGGCCGCGGCTGGATTTTAACCGAGAATAATCTCTATTATACCGAGAACGGCGGCGGCTTGACCAAAGTAGAGTCGGCTGATGGAGCAAGAGCGCAAACCTTTTCTTTAAAGCGCAATTATCCCAATCCGTTTAATAGCGAAACCGTATTGTCGTTTTCCCTGCAGCAG
>CAZSOP010000413.1:0-4103 GCA_964608385.1 uncultured Cytophagia bacterium | reverse complement strand
GGACATTGCTAATCGAGGATTTTAATGCGTAACATAGAATTGGAAAAAACCTACAATCCGCTCAAGGTTGAGGAAAAATGGTATGCCTTTTGGGAAGAACAGAATCTTTTTCATGCTGATGCCGATACGGACAAGAAAACCTACACTATTGTTATACCGCCGCCAAATGTGACCGGTATGCTGACAATGGGGCATATTCTCAACAATACGATTCAGGATTTTTTGATCCGCTGGAAAAAGATGCAGGGATTCGAAACCCTGTGGATGCCGGGTACGGATCATGCCGGTATCGCCACGCAAAGCAAGGTAGAAGCAGCCCTTTTCCGTGAAAATAAAAGCAAATATGATTTGGGACGCAAAAAATTCCTGCAGCGGGTCTGGGAATGGAAAGAGAGATACGGGGGCATTATCCTGCAACAATTGCGTAAATTGGGCGCGGCGTGTGACTGGCAACGCGAGTGTTTTACCATGGATGAAGCGCGCAGCCAGGCGGTGCGGGAAACCTTTGTCAGGCTCTATGAAAAAGGCCTCATTTACAAGGGCAGGAGACTGATCAACTGGTCTCCAAAGGCAAACACCGCTCTCTCGGAAGAAGAGGTCAATTATACCGATGAACCCGGCAAGTTCTATAGCATCGCCTATCCCCTCAAAGAGGGCAAGGGAGAGGTGATTGTTGCCACAACCCGTCCGGAAACGATGCTCGGCGATACCGCCGTAGCGGTTCATCCGGATGATCCCCGCTACACGTCTCTGATCGGTAAAACGGTAAACCTACCGCTGATGAATCGGGAAATCCCCGTTATTGCCGACGAACATGCTGATCCCGAAAAAGGCAGCGGTGCGGTAAAAATTACCCCGGCCCATGATTTCAATGATTTTGAGGTCGGCATCCGTCATGATCTCGAAGTTATCTCCGTCATTGATCCGGATGCGAGCATGAATAAGAACGCCGGAAACTATCAGGGATTGAACCGTTTCGACGCGAGAGAGCGCATCGTCGATGATCTGCAAAATCTCGGTCTCCTTCGCAATGTTGAAACGATTGTCATCCCGGTTCCCAGGTGTTACCGAACCCATGACATTATTGAACCGCTGTTGTCGGAACAATGGTTCGTGAAAATGAAACCACTGGCAGAGCCTGCTATTCAGGCGGTCCGGCAGGGGAAAATCCGCTTTTATCCCAGGCATTGGGAGGAAACCTATTTTCACTGGATGGAAAACATTAGAGACTGGTGCATCAGCCGTCAGATCTGGTGGGGACACCGTATCCCGGCCTGGACCTGTGATAATGGGCATCTGACCATCTCCCGGATCGATCCGGCGGAATGCTCGACCTGTGGTTCGAAAACCCTGCAACAGGACAAAGACGTGCTCGATACGTGGTTTTCCTCCTGGTTATGGCCCCTTAGCACTCTGGGATGGCCGAAGGAAAGCAAAGCGTTGAGTGTTTTCTTTCCCACCGACACTCTGGTTACCGGTCCGGATATCATTTTTTTCTGGGTTGCCAGGATGATAATGGCTTCCTATGAATTCATGGGTGACCTGCCGTTTAAAGACGTCTATTTTAACGGCATGATTCGCGATAAAGACAACCGAAAAATGTCTAAAAGCCTTGGAAATTCTCCCGACCCTCTCTGGCTCATCGAAGGAGCGGATAAAGGAACGGTCGGCGAGTTTGCAGAACAGAATCCAGGCTATAAAGAGGGCGTACCGGCCTATGGCGCCGATGCCGTGCGGTTGACCATGGCCTATTTGACCCCACTAGGCGGTGACATCCGCTTTGATCATACGTTGGTCGAGATGGGACAAAAGTTTTGTAACAAGCTGTGGAATGCTGCGCGTTTTGTGTTGATGAATCTGGATGCCGATCATACTCAGTTGCAGCTGGATGAAATCAACAGCGATGAGCTCCAAGTGGCGGATCGATGGATAATCAGCCGGCTTTACAGCACCATTGCAGAGATGGAAACCTGTTTGAACCAATTTCGTTTCAACGACGCGCTGCATGCACTGTATGATTTTACCTGGTCGGAATTTTGTGACTGGTATATTGAACTGGCCAAAATACGTCTATACGAGGCCAATACCGGGCACCAGAAACAAATTGCCCAGAGTCTTCTGGTTGACATGCTGGATGCGATCGTCCGCCTGCTTCATCCGATAACCCCCTTTATCACCGAAGAGATTTGGCAAAATCTGCCGACCTCTCCGCAGTCGTCTGCGGAGTCGGTGATGCTGCAACCCTATCCGAAAAGCCGGGAAGCGCTGGTCGATAAAAAAGTTGAACAGGAGATGCAGCTTATTCAACAGGTGATCAGCGCTGTAAGAAATATCCGCAGCGAAATGGGCATCCCTCCAAATCAAGAGGCGTCTGTTATTATTAATTGCACTGATGAGAACAAGAGTTCCATTTTAAAAGCAAATACACCTTACCTGAGAAGGTTGGCGCGTTTGCACCAAATTGAATACCAAAACAAAAAACCGCAGCAATGCGTCACTGCTGTTGTACAGGGGATAGAACTCTACGTTCCTCTGGCCGGTCTGGTAGACATTCAGAAAGAGAAATCAAGACTGGAAAAAGAGATTTCCAGATTATCGAATCAGCTACAGGGATTATCCAAAAAACTAAGCAATGAAAGTTTTCTCTCGCGTGCACCGCAATCCGTGGTGGAGAAGGAAAAAAAGAAAAAAACTGATTTTGAAGAGAATCTTGAAAAATTACAGCAAAATCTGGAAATGCTGCGCTAGCGACAGCCCGTTTAAATTGCCATGTCGGTTGTCAAGGTCATAAAACCCGAGGTGGAAAAATGAAAATACCTAAATTATTATCCTTTCTTTTGATCGTATCCGCATGTATCGCTCAATCCCGGGCGGAGATAGCGGTTACGGTTTACAATAACAATTTTGCTGTTATACGGGAAATCAGATCGCTGACTCTGACCAAGGGAGTGCAAACCTACCTGTTCACCAATGTGGCCGGTCAAATCGACCCCACTTCTGTTCTTTTCAAATCTCTGAGCGATAGGGTTCAGGTCGATATTTTGGAGCAGAATTTCGAGTATGATCTGGTGGGAACGGAACGCCTTTTGCAAAAGTATCTGAATGAATCTATCCTGGTAACCACCAAGAAGGAGCAGGTTCATCGGGGTGTATTGCTGAACAGTCAGGCGTCGGATATTATTCTGCAGCGGCCGGACGGCAGGATACTGGTGGTTAAATCTTCAGATGTTGCCGGCATCGAATTTCCGACCCTTCCCGAAGGCTTGATCACCCAGCCGACTCTGGTATGGCTGTTAAAGGCCAATCAGGCGGATAAAGTGCCATGCGAGATCAGCTATACCACTCGGGGGATCGGCTGGCATTGCGAATACGTGGCAGTGAGTAACAAAACCGATACGGCTTTGGAACTGGCAGGATGGGTAACCATCGAGAACCGTTCCGGCGCCGTTTACCGCGATGCCAACGTAAAGCTGGTTGCGGGGGATGTGCAAAAGGAAAAACCCCCGGCGCGACGAGTTGAAATGGCTTATATGACCAAAACGGTTGGAAAGAAACAGTTCAAGGAAGAGGAATTTTTTGAATATCACCTCTATACCCTGCAACGAGCGACCACGATCGCCAATAATCAGGTTAAACAAATGGCGCTTTTCCCCGGAACCCGGGTTAAATCCGATAAAAAATATATCTACAACGCCCGTGCAGACGCGGATGATGTGGGCGTTGTTTTGGAATTTAAAAATGATTCTCAGAGCGGACTCGGCATCCCCCTGCCCAAGGGAAAAATTCGCGTCTTTAAAGAACAAGCCGGAACTCAGGAGTTTATCGGCGAAGACCGGATCGACCATGTGCCGGAGGGAGAAAAGGTGCGGCTCAGAGTCGGGAATGCTTTTGATATCAAAGCCGAGCGAACGGTCAAAAAAGTGGAAAAAATCAGCGATAAAAGCCGTCGGGAAACCGTGGAAATCAACGTCAGGAACCATAAAGACGAGGATGTCGTCGTCTTTGTGGTTGAGCAGTTCTGGACAGACTGGCAATTGTTGGGCGACACGCCGCCAATTGTAAAAAAAGATGCAAATTCGGCCGAATTCAAGGTGGCGGTGTCC
>CAZSOP010000412.1:0-4116 GCA_964608385.1 uncultured Cytophagia bacterium | reverse complement strand
ATAATCTGGACTATTTCCCCGTTTATGAGGCGGTTTTTCTCTATCGCAATGAACTGGCGAAAAAGGCACCAGAACTGGTGACCCATATGACAGCGTTGGCCGGAAAAATTCTTCAAAGTGAGATGGTTGCAATGAATGCTGCCGTCAAGCTGGACGGAGAATCGGAAAGCAGCGTTGCTGCTGCGTTTGTGAATGATCATTTTTCAAGGGATATTCGATCGCAAGCCAGAGGATTTTGGCAGAGATTATGGCCAACCACCAAAGCGCATCTCTTTCTGGTCGGTATTTCGCTCGGTACTGCAATTTTATTCGCTATACCGCTCGGCATTGTTGCGGCCAAATTTTCACGGCTGGAAAAAATTATTCTCGGCGTTGTTGGTATTATTCAGACAATTCCGTCTTTGGCGCTTCTCGTCTTTATGATTCCGCTTCTTGGTATCGGCGGTCCGCCGGCGATTGTGGCGCTCTTTTTGTATAGCTTGCTGCCCATCGTGCGCAATACGTATACCGGGATTCATGACATTCCGCTACCGATTCGCCAATCTGCTTTTGCGCTTGGACTTCCACCATTGACCCTTTTACGCCGGGTAGAACTGCCGCTGGCGTCGCGCTCCATCCTCGCCGGAATCAAAACGTCTGCTGTGATTAATGTCGGTACCGCCACGCTGGGAGCGTTAATCGGTGCCGGTGGTTATGGGCAGCCTATTCTTACGGGCATCAGACTCGATAATGTCGGCCTCATTCTCGAAGGCGCCGTCCCGGCGGCTCTGCTGGCGTTGCTGGTTCAGGAGGTGTTCGATCTCAGCGAAATCGCACTGGTACCACGGGGACTGCGTCTGAAAACCTCTTCCAAAAAATGATTTTTATAAAGCTTACTGTAGCGGTTCAAGGCTATCCAGCACAAAGGGCAACATCTCGGCAACGGTCGGATGTGGCAATACGGCTTGTTGAAAGGTTTTCCACGATTGTTTGCCATACGTAAAAGTGGCAATGGTGCTGATGAGCTCGTCGCCTCCGGTGCCGAAAATTGCAGCACCCAGGAACTGCTCGTTGTCGGCATCGACCAGCAATTTGATCATGCCGGCGGGTTCATCTTTTTCTATCGCCCGTGAAACCTTTTCCATCGGCAGCGTGGCCATGAGCACATTTTTATCGCTTTCACGGGCCATCTTTTCGCTCATGCCGACCCGGCCCAACGGTGGATCCATATATAGCGCATAAATTAATATTCGGTCGTCGATCTTGCGGCTGCCGGTTCCGCTGTAATGATCCCAAAACACCTGTCCGTCGTTGACCGAGGTATGGGTAAAAGCGCCTTTGCCGTTGACATCGCCGAGAGCATATATATGAGGAATGGATGTCTGTCCGACATTATTGACCGCAATGTGGCCGCGTTTTTTGGTTTCGATATCGATTGCTTTGAGGTTGAGAAAATCGGTATTGGGCCGGCGGCCGGCACCGATGAGCATGTGTGATCCCTGAACGGATTTTTGGTCGTCGTTTTGACTGAAAAACACCCGAATCCCGCCACCAATGGTTTTGACCTCGCGGATATCTGCGTTGAGCTCTACAGAAACACCCTCATTTTGCAAAATGTCCTTTGCGGTGCCGGCGATATCATTATCCTCGCGGAAGATGAGTTGCGGGCCTTTATCAAGGATGGTCACCTTGCAGCCGAAGCGACGAAACGCCTGGCCGAATTCGAGTCCAATATAGCTGCCGCCGATGATGATGAGGTGTTCGGGCTTTTCTTTCAAATCGAGCAGACGAACATTATCGAGCCAGTCGACTGTTTCAAGGCCTGGTATTTCCGGTTGCCGCGCTTTGGCGCCGGTATGGATAACGATGGTTTCGCCGAATATCTTTTCACTGCCGGTCTCCACGGTATGCTCGTCGATAAAACGGCCGTAATGCTTATAGACATCGACCTCGTCCATATCCGTCAACCATTTTTCGAGACCTTTGCTGTTGTTATTGCGAATTTCATTTTGTCGCTGCATTACCCGGTCAAACTCTACTGAAAAATCCTTTACATTGACGCCAAAATCGCTGCTGCGCCTTACCATATGCGCATTTCGGGCGCTTGCCACCAGGGTTTTGGTCGGTGTACAGCCAAAATTAACACAGGACCCGCCAAACGGTCCGCCTTCAACAACAGCGATTTTTTTGCCCGCCTGTGCCAGTTTGGGGATTGTGACACCGGTAGCCTGCCCGGTGCCAATCCAGATGATATCGTATTTTTGCATGGGTAAATCCTCATTTATGATGAACATTACGGATCGGATGAATAGAAAGCAACGGTTTTACGAAAATCATGATCTAAATGTCAAACGGGAGATGCCCTTTTTATAACGTAGACATTTTTTCGATCAATATGAAGCGATTTCCGGAGAAATCGGTAAAAGGTAATTCTGATAGGCAAAACCGCCAGGAATCGAATCAACCCAAATTTAACAGGTTTAAATTATTTAAAAAAAAAGATAGAATAATAAGGTCATTTTAAAGGAATAGCAAAAAGGAAATGTGTCGAACAATAGAGCAGATTATAAAAGAGCAAATATTCTACCAGGTCTAACCGAAAAAGGCCAGGCAAATACCTGACCTTTTATAAATTAGTGCCGAGGGGGGGAATCGAACCCCCATGGACAAAAGCCCGCTGGATTTTGAATCCAGTGCGTCTACCAATTTCACCACCTCGGCGAATTGATTATAAATATAAAACAATTCATATACTTTGTCAAGAAATAGTTTTTAATTTGAATTTTTCTTATAAAAATTATATATTGTGAGACAGTTAAGTCGTTTAAATGGATTAATGATGATATAAATTGGTAATCTTATAACCAGCGAGGATGCTATGAAAAAAATGACGATTGATGATCTCGACCTTGAAGGCAAACGCGTGCTTGTACGCGTTGATTTTAACGTACCTCTGACTGATGATGGCAAGGTTGGCGACGACAAGCGCATCGTGGCGGCGCTGCCGACCATAAAAAAGGTGATACATGAGGGCGGCAAGACGATTTTAATGTCTCATCTCGGCCGTCCCAAGGGCAAGGTCAAACCCGAGTTTTCGCTCAAACCGGTTGCCGAACATTTGAGCAATCTGCTCAATCAAAACGTAGGATTTGCGCCCGATTGTGTCGGCGATAAAACCGGGCAAATGGTTTCGCAAATGAACAACGGCGATGTCCTTTTACTGGAAAATCTACGCTTTCATTCCGAGGAAGAGGGTAAGAAAGAGGGTGAAAAGATGTCGAAAAAGGATCGACAATGGTTTATCGATGGCCTCGCCAGTCTGGCCGATCTCTATGTCGACGATGCCTTTGGCACTGCGCATCGCGCCCATGCCTCCATGTCCGGCGTACCGGAAAAACTGGGACAGGGGGCAGCCGGATATTTGCTAAAAAAAGAGCTCGATTACTTTTCCAAAGCCTTTGACGATCCCGACCGCCCGCTCATGGCCATCCTTGGAGGAGCCAAAATCAGCGATAAACTCAACGTCATCGAAAATCTGATGAAACGCGTCGATGCCGTTTTTGTCGGTGGGGCCATGGCCTATACGTTTTTAAAAGCACAGCGTAATTCGGTTGGCAACTCTATGGTGGAAGAGGATTTTGTCGAAAAGGCCAAAGAGCTACTTGAAACGGCAAAAGAGAAGAACATTGGATTTTTCCTTCCGGTTGATCACGTCATTGCGACTGAATTTCCCAAAGCCGATAATCCGGTTGAGGGCAAGGTGACCGATGACGCCTCGATTCCACAAGGCAATATGGGACTCGATATTGGTCCCCGGACCATCGAAAAATATAACGACGAACTGCAAAAGGCCAAAACCATCGTCTGGAACGGACCCATGGGTGTATTCGAAGTAGAGGGGTTTGATAAAGGCACCAAAGCCATTGCCGAAACTCTGGCGCAATCGAATGCGGTTACGGTTATTGGCGGCGGCGATTCGGCCAGCGCTGTGAAAAAATTCGGCTTTGCCGACGACATGAGTCATATCTCCACCGGAGGCGGCGCCAGTCTGGAGCTCATGGAAGGTAAAGAGCTGCCCGGTGTGAAGGCGTTGACTGATAAATAAGCATCGGGTTAGCATTGCAGATGATGGATACA
>CAZSOP010000411.1:0-4132 GCA_964608385.1 uncultured Cytophagia bacterium | reverse complement strand
AGGATGATAGTAGAGACCATTCGGTCGAACTTGAAATGTAACATGCAATTTATCCAATAATTGACTCAGTTTACCGAATGACTTGAAGGTTCCCACATATACTATATTATATTTATTCAGATCAGTCCATTGAAGTTGTGATGATAGTTTAAGATCGACATGTGAGTTTGATTGCAATATGACGGGTAATAAATCAAATAAACACCAGGGAGCAAGTTTGCTCAGAAAGGTTAGTCCGGTCTCAGTGACGTAATGATTATATTGTTCGTTTTCATCAAGAAAGCTGTTAAGATCCTGCTCGGAATTAATTTGATAATCGCGGGTTAGGCGGGGTCTCTCTGGAAAATAACAATCCAGATAAAAATAATAATCACCCAAAAGCACAAGTGTCGGCATATCGTTTTCAAAATAATCAATCCAGACCGGACTGCTTTTATAAGAAAACTTAATATTTCCTTCTGATTTATGGGAATCAATAAGGTGAATTATAAATACGACACTAAGCAATAATAGCAGAAATATTGTATAGAAAGCAAAGCGCCAGTTAAACGATTTTGAAGAGTTTTTCTCAATAACTTTTTTTTTGTCCGATATAACGACTTTGTAGTGACCCTTGGGGATTTCAAACCGAATTTTGTCCTTCGCGCCTTCATGGAGGTAATAGCTATCCAGTTTTTTCCGAAGATTATAAATATAGACGCGTACTTTGGCAGTACAATCAGGATTTTCCTTAAAGTCAGCACAAAAAACGTCGAGTGCCACAGTTGTTTCTTTGGGGGCTTCACCTTTAAAGGATGTTTCAAAGAGATATCGAAACAATTTTTGATGTATTTTTGATTCTGCAAACTCGTTGCTTTGTAAAACCTTTTCAAGATAAATCTGTATTTGTTGATAATTTTTCATCAGCCAGAACCAAATTTTCAAAATAACTGCAGATAAAAAATAAATATTTATTAGATTGATTCCAAGAGAAAAATCAATCTCAATTTCATATGCATTATAATCAGTCAAAGGGCTAAAAAGATTTCGCATCAAATTTAACCGTAATATACCTCGCAAATAACGGTTATTCATTACCGTTATTACCTTGATTGAATCATACAGTTTAGATATTATTAGAATGAGAACAATCTGTTATAAGATTCCATCCGACTGGATCTAATAAATTTCAGGCAATCAGTACTATATGATGGAGGCTCAGGATGCTATCGAATTTACGATTTGCATGGTTGGCGTTTATTTTACTTGCCCTCATCCATCAATCATTTGCAGGTGAAACCGGAAAGATAGCAGGGCACGTCGTCGACAAGGAAACAGGAGAATCACTACCCGGTACCAATATCCAAATTGTCGGAACGACAATGGGCGCTGCGGCAGATGTTAATGGTGAATATTTTATTATTAACGTTTCCCCCGGTAGATACGATTTGCAGGCTATGATTATCGGATACAAAACAGTATTGAAAACCCAGGTTCCCGTATCCGTAGATAAAACAACATGGGTTGACTTTGAATTGACAAGCCAGGTCCTCGCCGGCGAAGAAGTGGTTGTGACTGCCTATATGCCGGACAAGGTTGAAATAGATCTGACGGCGACCAAGCAGTCCTATAATGTGGATCAGGTTAAAAACTTACCGGGTATATCTCAGGTTGATGACATTCTTTCCCTGCAAGCGGATGCTGATGGCGGCCATTTCAGAGGCGGCAGAACTGGAGAAGCGCTTTATCTGGTCGGCGGAGCCGAGATCATCAATCCGCTTACAGGGTCAAGCGCATATAATCCGATTGCTGCCGGACTTGATCTGGTTGAGGTTTATACGAGCGGTTTTAGCGCCGAATACGGTAATGTACAATCAGGGGTGATCAATATGGTCCCCAAAGAAGCCGAAGATAAATGGCAGAGCAAAATAGAATTTTCGAGGACAAATGCATACGAAAAATCATGGGGTGGAAATGCATATTCTTCTGATCTCATGGATTTCTACGATACATTATACGATCTTGAGGAATGGGTAGCCGGTAAAGACCCGCTATCCGGCAATTTACTCTATGGATTTTCCGCTGACGGGTGGAATTCAACGTATGCACCACAGGAAAAATTCGGCTGGCCAATCCCCCCACCGCCCGGCCGGCAGGATACGATGCGAACCGCAGCTCTGCCACGGATCATGTGGCTGCAATTGGTAAGACAGGTGGATTATGATTATGCAAAACCGGATTATCGTTTCGAAGTGTCATCCGGAGGCCCGATTTCAAAAAAGATAAAATTGTTTTTTGCCGCGCAACTCAACAGTATGCAACCTTTTCTGCCTGTACCCAACCGCGACAGGAACAAACAAGTCATGAGCAATTTAACCTATCAGCTCAATCAAAACAACAAACTCAGAGTTATGTACAACTATGCTGATGAATTTGAAAATCAAATCCCCGGCAGTTTCTTGAGGTGGTTCGAACCCGTCATTTCAGTATCAAAAGAAACGGGAACCAGCCATCAATTCGGTGTGAGCTGGAATCATGTTTTTAATGCCGCTTCATTTATGGATCTCAATATAAATCATTTGACCATAACCGATAAAACCAGAATTGAAATTCTTAACCCGGACGAGTATTACCAGGGCTATCAGGGTAATTCCAACTGGCAGTTCTCAAAGTCCCCTTCCGGCCATACCGGAAGCAGGTTTCCCACCAGCAGAGGCGAGACGACGACAAACACTCTGCGTATCAAAAGCAGCCTGACCAATCAGATAAACAATCGAAATTTATTAAAGGCTGGTTTACAATTTTTTTATTACGACATGAACGTCGACCAGGAATCAGGGACCAGTTACTATCCCACGAGTTCATATGTCAGGTACAGGGCCTTCCCCTATGAAGGAGCGATGTATATTCAGAATAAAATGGAATATGAAGGGTTTATTGCAAATATCGGATTGCGATATGATTTTTATAATTTTAATACGGATTATTTTCTCAATACTTTCTCGCCATACAGAAACCCCGATTACGATCCATCAAATCCAGCGAACAGCGGTTATTATGACAAAGAAAAGGCTGCCAGTGAAAAGACAAAAACAACCTCGGTAGTGCAGCCACGGCTCGGATTCTCGTTTCCTGTTTCGGATAAAACCGTACTTCATTTGAATTACGGGGTTTTCATGCAACGCCCTGCATATAATTACATTTTATCATCAACACGACTTGTTGATTCAAATCCCGATTTTCGAACCATGGGCAATGCATCGATGAAACCGGAACGAACCATCGCTTATGATCTGGGAATTGTGCTGATGCTTCCTTTGAATATAGCCCTGGACCTGAGTGCATATTATAAAAATGTCAGCAATCTGACTCAATATGCCGAATATGTTGACCGCGATGGATTCGTTTACGGGACCTATGATAATAGAGATTATGCGGATGTTAAAGGGTTTCATGTCAGCCTAGATAAAAATTATGGCTTTCTAAATGGAAGTATCCGTTATAATTACGAGGCGGCTACAGGACAGGCGAGTAGCCCATTCGGTGCGGCTGACCAGGTGGTACATTATGAAGGTGAACCTGAAAAAGATAAATCAAGATCTCTGGAGGATATCTATCTCGATTTCAATCGTAAACACAAGCTGGTGGCAAACCTTGTTTTTAAAACTTCACCCTCTACAGGTTTTGAAATATTACGGATGAAACCATTGGCAAATCTTATGTTGAGCGGCAGTTATCGCTACTTATCCGGAAGGCCCTTCACATGGGATCCCACCGGCCAGGGGTTGCGCTTCAACCAGCGCACACCGGAAGAACATCATTTACGAATCAGACTTGAAAAAAAATTTGAAATCAGCAACAACCGGATTACCGCGTTTATCGAAGGCTATAATGTCTTAAACGAAAAAGTCTGGAGCTACCACAGAACCTTTAGTGAAGATCCCGAGAATCAATATCGCAACCGTTATAAAGACCCGAGTCAGGATGTCTTAACAGAAACCGATTTTTCACCCTATGTAACAAGCCTGGAGCCCTATTTGCTCGCGAATAATCCAGGATATTATCGATTTGGGTTCTTTTTTGAATTTTAATTATTACGTCAGTAGTGTCCGGTTATAAGTCAAATAAATTCAATTGATTTGAATCCAAGTCT
>CAZSOP010000410.1:0-4145 GCA_964608385.1 uncultured Cytophagia bacterium | reverse complement strand
ATGTGTCTTTCTGTTTTATCTTTTGCAGCCCGATCAGCCGCTTTTGAGAAAAATCAAAATCTCTTTGCCCTTTCTGATATCGAGTGTCATTATTATTTTAAATACGGCAACGCATCTGGTCTCGCGATTGCGCACTCCAATGATCCAGGAAACGAGTACTGCTTTTCGGCTGCTGGCCTTGCTTAAGGGATGGGAATATTTTATGGCTTCGCCGCTCACGGGTATTGGTACCGGTGGATATTATATGAAAATGATCTATGGAGATTTTACCTATCCTCATAATCTGTTTCTGGAAGTTGCCTGTGAGAACGGCATCATTGGCTTGGCGATTATGATTGCATTCGTTATCATCGTTTTCAGGATGGCACGGGAAAATATCCGCAGGTATCGCACGCTCAGTAATGATTTGCTGCAATTATCCATTGCTGTTACGGTTATATTTGTTTATTCGTTATGGAATGCGATGTTCAGCGGTGCAATATATTCAAACGAGATTGTGTGGCTGTCTGCGGGATTTATATATGTTCTCTATCTCAGCCACAAGCGATTCGAGGAACGGTATTAAATGTAGTTTCGATCCTCCTTCGATTTCAGCTTAACAGATCCCCCCCGGAAATGATGATATTTTCTTGTTTACAGAGTTTGATTGTTTATCTGAACGATTCGATCATTTGATCACCCTCAAAGGGAATGATCCAAAGACTTTTTGATGAATGTGGCTAATCGCTCTGCCTGATGTTTTCGGGAAAAAAAAGCGAGTTTTTCAGCGGGCGGTTGTGACCATGCCTGAAAGGCTGCAAGTGCAGTCGGCATTTGATTTTCTTCGCTGATATACGTACCCAGATGAAATTCTTTGATGATTTTTGCAGCTTCGTCATCCGGATTGCCGACACCGAGGATAAATTTTCCGGACTGCATATATTCAAATAGTTTGCCGGTCAGTACACCTTTGCTTTTTCTGTTCAGGCTATTTAAAAACAAGAGAATGTCGGATTGTTTTTCCAATTCTACCGCTTGCTTATGTGGTATGCTTTGTAAAATCTGCACCTGCCCGAAGAGTTTGAATTTTTCAACCATCCGCTTAAGGTAGGTAACATCGACATCATCAAACACAGCCGCAATGAGGTTATGTTGGGGATGCCTGGTCAGAAAAGGGAAAATAATATGAATCGGCCTGAGGCCGTCATACAGGCTGCCGCAATAGCAAAAGGAGACACCGTTCTTCTGTTTTACAGGCGGGATGTTTTCCGGCAAATCCCAAAAGCCGTTGTAAATCACCCGGGCTTTTTGCCGGTAGCGTTTGAAGAGCTGTTTGCCAAGGGTTTGAGAAACGGTGCAGACCAGTGAGCTTTGTTGCAGTATTTGTTTTTCCAGCCTGTAAATAATCGCTTTGTCCATGACAGTCCAATCCTGGAAAGGATTGTCAAGCCAGAGATCGCGATAATCGACGATTAAGGACAAATTGTGTTTGCGGCAAAGATGTGCTGCCAGGTGCAGAGCGTCTTCAGGGCCATAGGAGGCCAGAATGGCGTGCTGCTTTTTGAAAATCGAGTTTGGAAGGGCCTTCCCTGCCTTGTAAAAGGGACTGTTTAAATAATGCCGCAATGCGCGAACACCTGACTGCTTGAGGATATTCTTCCAGGCGTGACTGGATTTGCGGAATTGCAGTTTTTCGGTTTCCCGGTGCGTATGGTGAACAATCATATTCCCGATATGCAAATCCAGGTTACCCTGCCATTGAGGGGTTATGATTTCAACATCGACACCGTACCGGGGCAAATATTTTGCAAAGCTGTAAAGCCGGTGTGAGGCGATTGTGTTTACCGGAGGAAAATATTTTGTGATGAGCAATATTTTCAAAAGTCCATCCGATGTCGTTTGTTTATTCGTGGTAGTCCATATAATAATCGTGATACAGATTGTTGAAATGTGGATCTTTGGTTATTACATAGAGATACTTGATTTGATCCGTATGTACAAGATGATAATCCGGATAAGTTACATTGTATTTGAGACTATAGAGGCTATAACTGCTGGTTTTTCTGTAAAGGGACAGATGGTCTGCCATTGTGGTGAGTCCGGCTTTTAGATAGATTTTTACATCTTCCCTGTTGTCGATTAAATAGTAATCATAAAGACCGAAGAGAGCAAAAATAAATCCATTGAGTACATGATTGGGGTCGGGTTCAGGGTACTCCTCGATCCAGTAATACTGGTCGTTGTCAACATAAGCGATCCACGGATCAGACAAACCTCTATAAAGCGTAAAGCTTTTGAAAATTTGACTGCATAGTTCCAGGTACCGGGTTTTTTGTGTCACTTGATACAGTCTGGCCATTGCAGAGAGGATTTGTCCCTGTGCCATGCCGGAATACCAGGGGGCTTTCATTTTAATTCCAAAACCGCCCAGATTCCAGTCAAATTCATAGGGAAAATAGAGAGCGCCGTTGTATTTCAACGCATTGTCGACCAGTTTTTCAGCAAAACGCTCTGTTTCGATAATATAATCATCATTGTCGGTACGATGATAGCTGGCAATAAAATGTAACATTTTTTGCGCAATTTGGACAGGATGATAATAATGATTGCCGTTGAGCTCGAAAACGATAATTCCATCACTGTCCGTGGTGTAATCATCCAGCTTAGCCGGAATCCACCAGGCATAGGGCTTGTCATTGAACGGCAGGTCATAGATACTATAGTCCTTATATTTAAATTCTGTCTCGATTTCAGGATCATTTATAGTCTCGAACCTGGTTTCGCAAGCGATGAACAGAAATATCAGCAAACATGACAATCGTTTAATGCTGGTCATTGGATGATATTCTCCTTTTGAGGTGATAAGATAACATCAATCTTTTGCAGATGTACCTGGCCGGAAAATCCGGGTTGGCAAAAAAGGGCAATATTTATGGAATGGCTTGTGGCGGTATGCCAGAGAAGATTTGTTTTGTTTTTATCCGGGGTTATTTTTTTATAGACTGATTCAATTTCTCCCTTGCTCTCTTCGGTGCCGAGGTAGAAGGCGTCAGAGGACGATTCAGCGTCCGGCATAGGGTGTGCATGAAGGGTTAAGCGATAGCGGATTCCGGATAAACCCGGTATGGTCTGCATCAGTCCGGCATAAGAGGTCTTTATTTTTTTTTGCAAGACCGTTAAATCCGGATTCTGCATCGAGTCCGGAAACAGGTGTTCTTTCCCAACCGGGTTCCAAAAGGCGGGCATCTTGTCCGCCTTTTTTTTAATGTTAAAATTGAAATTTTTGGGAAACAGCATCAGAGCGACTTTTGCCATAAAATGAAGATCCGCAGTTCCCGGGTATTTTATTTTTGACACCATCTCGCCTGTTTTATATATTCTTTCACAGGTATCCATTTTGTCATCGTTTTGGCCTGCAATTAATGTCCAGTTCCCCAGGGCGTTGATGTTCTTTCTGGTATTTGCTTTAAATTGTCGCCAGAATCTTTTTTTGCCTTCTATATTGTATCCTTCAAAGCCGGTCACATAGGCATTAACGCCATTGTCTTTTGTAAGAATATAGTCAGCAAGGGTATGATTGAATCTTTCTATATCGGTTTCATCGAAGACCAGATTATGCGCATAAAAAACCCCGACCATTTCAACATCCGAGGTGCTGTGACTGACATCTTCAAACCAGAAGGGTTCACCGGGGAATTCTTTGATTTGTCGTTCATTGGGATAGTATTTCCAGATGTAATGCTCATCGATATTGATGAGTTGGGATTTAAAATAGCGCCCCAGTTTTTCGGCTTTCTGATAGTGCGAGATCGAGTCCGGGGCTGAAAGAAATCCTGACTGTGCCAGATAAAAATGAACCAGGGCAGCCTGAGTCATATAATTCCAGGCTGTAATCAAGTCAGGGGGATAATCGATATAATAGGCAAAACGATTATTTTCTTTATAGGCCCACTGGTCCAGGTGTGACATGATAGTATGCAGCGAGTCTGCCAGGCCGGCAATAAAGGCATGATATTCATCCGCCAGCGTATATTGGCCGGCCAGATAACACAGTCTTGCCATGGGATTCATGATATAGGCAGAGAGAACATGTCCCTGGATGGTGTCGGTGGCGCTGAATTTATGTATGTTGCGCCATATTGGGTAGGCTTTGTCGGTATCGATAT
>CAZSOP010000409.1:0-4152 GCA_964608385.1 uncultured Cytophagia bacterium | reverse complement strand
GGCGTTTTCTCAGCGGTTAAAAAAGTACTCATTATTCGGAAGAACCACTTTTTATCCGAAAATTACAAAAGAGCGAAGAGCTCAGATGCTTGAAGGATGGAAACACGCAGTTCGACAATGCATAACCCCCTAGACCAGCAAAACACGTTGTAAAATTCCCCTTTTTTAATCACCTCCCTGATCATGGCGTCCTTAACTTTTGGCACGTAATTTGATTGTTTAACAACAAAGCCAAAAACCTTTTTGGGACGCCAATCATGAATTGTTTCATTTTTAATCACTTAAGGCCAATTTCAAGCTTAAAAGACAAACGTTCTGCAAGATACTGTTACCATTAGGAATCACTTGCATAAAAAGGTGAGGCGTAAACTCGTCAGTACAAAAAAAGTAAAATTAAAAAACTATGAAAACTATCGTAATCAGGAGGTTTCTGATGAAAAGATTTGCACCCGGTTTGATATTGTTTTTTCTCATACTGCCTGTCTCCCTGATGGGCCAACCCGGTTGGTGGGATAATCCGGGCGGCGTTTATACACAACACCGGCAAGCAGTATTCGAAGGCGCAGCGGAAAACGAGCTCATTTCAGGCGTTGGTGCCCAGGCACAGTACGTCGATGTGACGCTGGATGTTGAAAATGACTATAACCAGAGTTTGACGAAATCGATTTGGATTCAGATAGAATGGAGCGTTGAATATATCGGCAGCGGAGGAGGCTCCGCCAGCGGAGGTCTAATGACCGGCGCAACACCGCATCAAATCTTTTATCCAAACAATCCGGATGCTTGTCCGGCAAACCCGCTCGATGACTACCCCGCAGACCATGTCAGCGGAGATCTGATCGAAGAAGGACCTTTTACGCCCGAACATGGATTCAATGAGGGGTTTGAACTCTCTTATGACGGAATTCAACCCCAACCACCCTGTGAACGGTTTCTGCTGCACTTTTTTGTTGGGCCGGATTCCCGCTTAACCTACCGCGTCGAAGTGCAAACCGTTTGTATCGATGAAAATGTGGATTTCGGCGATGCGCCGGATGGATTGAACATTGCCGGGATACCGGACTATCCGACATTGCGTATCAACTCAGGCGCTCATCATTCCATAATACCCGATCTCCATATGGGGAGCTTGATCGATCCGGAAACAGATGGACAACCCGACCTGCCTGCAACCGGTGATGATCTGGCAACAAGCGATGATGAAGATGGCATTGCAGCCGCCGATCTGACCTGGATGGTTACAGAATCTCCACAAATCAATGTAAGCATAACCGTACCGGGAAACACCACCGCCTTTCTCAACGGCTGGATCGATTATGATATGCCTCTTGACGGCTGGCAAGCCGACGAAATGGCTTCCACCACCTATACAAACGCCGATCCCAATCCGGTCACAACAACGGTTACCCTGAATTTTCCAGCCATACCCGTAGACAACGTCGGATTTACCTATGCCCGCTTTCGGCTCTGTACAGATGATGCTCCCATCAATACACCTGAAGGCTCCGCCCCCAATGGTGAAGTCGAAGATTACCGAATGACATTTACAGAGCTCATCCAGGAATTCGATTTTGGCGATGCGCCAGACGGACTAAACTTACCCGGCGTTCCGGATTATCCAACCCTGTTGAGCAATATGGGTGCCAATCATATCATCGTTCCGTACCTGCACATGGGAGCCGCAATCGACGGTGAAGCCGACGGCCAACCCAATCAGCCGGCGACAGGAGATGATCTTGCAGCAACAGATGACGAAGACGGCGTTGCCGTTGCCGATTTGACCTGGATGGAAACCGAAAGTCCGCAAATCGATGTTACTATCACCATTCCGGGAAACACCACCGCCTTTCTCAACGGCTGGATCGATTATGATATGCCTCTTGACGGCTGGCAAGCCGACGAAATGGCTTCCACCACCTATACAAACGCCGATCCCAATCCGGTCACAACAACGGTTACATTGAATTTTCCACAAATACCTGCCGGAACATTTGGAACCACTTATGCCCGATTTAGATTGTGTACGGACGACTCGCCCATTGCAACGCCGGCCGACGCTGCCCCCAATGGTGAGGTCGAAGACTATCAAATGACCATCAGACAATTTGATCAGGGAATGGATTTTGGTGATGCACCAGAACACCTGTTTCCCCAGTTCCCAACCTATGAGTCAAGTGACGGAGCCCGACACGTCGTCGTTCAAAATATCTTTCTCGGTTCCCTTATCGATTCCGAAGTCAACGGAATCCCCCATGCCGCCGCAGAGGGAGACGATAATGATCAACTGGATGACGAAGATGGTGTCGTTTTTGATAACCTGCCGTTGATTCAGGGACAACAGGCCAACCTGACGGTTACCGCATCCGTATCCGGCAATCTGAGTGCGTGGATCGACCTCAACGGCGATGGTGACTGGGATGACCCCGATGAAAATATATTTCTCAATGAACCTCTGAATCCCGGTGCCAATGCGCTCTCTTTTATGGTTCCCGTGAATGAGCCGACAAACGTTTCAGCCTTCTCACGCTTTAGATTCAGTACGCAGCAAATTCCAGATTATCGCGGCCTGATAGCGGATGGTGAGGTTGAAGATTATCTCATTGAAGTTCTCTACCCCATAGAGTTAACCTCATTTACGGCCAATTACATAGAAGATGCAGTAAAACTCGAATGGACGACAGAATCCGAAACCGACAACTATGGCTTTAGAGTCTATAGAGCGGAAAGGGAAAATGGAGATTATAAAGAAATCACCCAGCAGATTATTCCAGGTGCCGGTAACAGCCAGACAACCCAGAATTATAGTTTTGTCGATGAACAGATTCATGCCGGAACCTCTTACTACTACAAACTAGCCGACATTAGCTATAGCGGCAGAGTAACCTTGCACGATCCTATCTCTGTTGAGATTACTCCGAGAAACTATATACTTGAACAAAATTTTCCAAACCCATTTAATCCGGATACCAGAATTCAATTTCAGCTAAAAAAGAATCAAAGTGTAAAGCTTTCCGTCTTTAATTTGCGCGGCCAAATGGTTCGAAAGCTGGTAGAGAAGGAAATGAATTCAGGCATCCATAGTGTAACCTGGGATGGCAAAGACAACAACGGCAATACCATGCCCAGCGGAGTATATTTGTACAAATTGCGCGTAAATGGTTTTGAGGAAACCAAGCGCATGGAACTTTTAAAATAACCCCTTCCATTTAATGACCAAAGGGCATTAGGTTAAATACCTGATGCCCTTTTCATTTATCAAGTGGAAAAACCTTCTTGCATTGCCCCGCTGTTTTTGCTACCTTTTATAATCAGAGTGCTCTTCATTAACATCAAAACGCTATGCGCATAAAAATCCCTGTTGGCGCAATGAAAAAGAATTAATTATCAATGAAAGGAAACCAGAGCCAAAAGCTACGCCCACATATCCTGAAATTTGTACTCACAACCTCGATGACCTGGACATTCTCAATAGCAGAGCAAAAATCAAGTTTTCGGTAAGCGATGCGGACAAGCAGATATATCAAGATGAAATAATCCCCTTTTGGCGCGGGCGCTGTATACGCGACAGACTGTTCGAGCAGATGGATAAAAAATGGCTGGATCAACATCTATACCCCTTTTATCAATACGACGTGGAAAATAAAATACACTCTAAAGAACTATTTCAGTATGGATGGACACCATCTGCAATTTAATGTGTTTTCGGCAGACACCTTGCACAAAGCACAACACAATCCGGACAAATATAAAAATCTCATCGTCCGGGTTGCCGGTTATAGCGATTATTTCATCGATCTGTCAACGGCTCTACAGAACGAAATCATAGAGAGAACAGAGCATATGAATCTATAATTATAAGGAGCGCTCATATGTTTGAAAGTAATGTATACGAAGAACGCAGAAACCATCTTAAAAAACATCTCCAAACCGGCATAGTACTCTTTCCGGGAAATGATGAAAGCCCGATCAATTATTCTGCTAACACATACCCTTACAGACAGGATAGTTCATTTCTCTATTACTGGGGTCTGGACCGACCGGGATTAAATGCAATACTTGATATCGATCAGAATCAGGAAATTATATTCGCTGATGAACTTACCATTGATGATATCGTCTGGATGGGTCCGCAACGCTCGCTGAAAGAACAGG
>CAZSOP010000408.1:0-4212 GCA_964608385.1 uncultured Cytophagia bacterium | reverse complement strand
AACAACATGAATGGTAAATTCTTTGACATTATTTTTCATGAATTACTCCTCTTTGATTTTATTCATGCCCGGAACCTCTTTTACTTTTTGACGGGAATGCCGAAAATTTCTTTCGGTCAGGCACTCATATAATAACAAATATTTTCGACTAATAAAAATGATAAATTAACTGAAATTTTGAAAATATAAGCGTACCCCGAAATGCTTCTTTAATTTCTAATTTTCTTTTGCTATATTGCAAAAAATAAAACTAATTTGGGATAATATGCCGAAAGAAAAAACGCTACAATCTCCCTGGTCTCATTCTGCGGATCAAGTTTTATCTGAACTTGGTGTTGATAGAAAAAAGGGGTTAGACAGCAGTGCAGTCGGTAAACGACGACAAAAATATGGCAGCAACAGGCTGAAAGAAACCAAAGAGAAAAGCATCTGGAAAATCCTCTTAAACCAGTTCACCAATATCATTGTACTGCTGCTGGTTGTAGCAGCTGTTTTGGCGGTGATTTTCGGCAATCTGGTCGATGGTATCGCCATTGTTATTGCCATTCTTCTCAATGCCATGATCGGCTTTTACATGGAACTCAAAGCAATGCGGTCACTGGAGTCCTTGAAAAAACTTACCCGGGTCAGGGCAACGGTTATCAGAAATGGAAATGACAAAAAGCTAACCGCCGTCCAGCTCGTGCCCGGCGATATCATTTTGGTTTCAGAAGGAGACATTGTTCCGGCCGATATTCGGCTGCTGGAATCCAATAATATCAACGCCGATGAATCTGCTCTTACGGGTGAATCGGTACCGGTAAGCAAAAACACCGATGCGCTGCCGCAGGACGCAGAACTGGCACGGCGTAACAATATGCTTTACAAAGGGACGGTTCTGACCAAAGGCACCGGCAAGGGCGTGGTGGTGGCAACCGGCACAGACACGGAAATCGGTAAAATAAAAAATCTTGCTGAAAGCGCAGAAAAGGAAATCGCCCCGATTGAAAAGCGTCTGCAAAAACTGGCCGGAAATCTGGTCTGGCTCATCATCGTTATAGCAATTGTGGTGGCAATAACCGGCACCCTGGCCGGCAAGGAAATGATCTTGCTCATAGAAACCGCGATTGCCCTGGCGGTGGCTGCTGTACCGGAAGGGTTGCCGATCGTCGCAACCCTGGCACTGGGACGGGGGATGTGGCGAATGGCAAAGAAAAAGGCGCTCTTCAAGCAACTCTCTGCAGTCGAAACCCTGGGATCGGTCAACACCCTTCTTACCGACAAGACCGGCACTCTGACCGAAAACAAAATGACGGTGACCGGATATCGTCTTTATGAAGGGGAAATCAACGTCACCGGCAACGGCATGGAAACGGAAGGGGAATTTAAAAAAGACGAAAAAAACGTGGACCCAGATAAAAATCCGCTCCTCAAGCGAGCCCTGCAGGTCGGCGTGATGTGCAGCAATGCGAATCTGCCTGAACCCGGGGAGGATGAGGATGTGATCGGAGAGCCCATGGAGGTTGCGTTGCTCGTCTGCGGCCGCAAGGCGGGCATCATTCGGGATGAGCTGCTGGACCGCTATAGTGAAATCCGGGAAGTGGCCTTTGATCCTGAAATCAAAATGATGGCAACCATCCATGAATGGCAATCAGCAAAATATCTGATGGCGGTTAAGGGAGCTCCCGAAGCGGTACTGGAGGTCTGCGATCGCATCATGACACCGGAGGGTCCAAAAGAACTCGATAAAAAAGAGGAGTGGCTGCAAAAAAACCAACTGATGGCGGAACAGGGGTTAAGGGTACTGGCCCTGGCGCATAAAATCGTCGGGGATAAAAATGCCGAGCCCTATAAAGCTCTCGAGTTTATCGGTCTTGTCGGATTTTTTGATCCGCCACGTCCCGGGGTCAAGGAAACCATCCGTGATTTCAAAACGGCCGGCATCAATCTGGTGTTGTTGACGGGAGATCAGAAAACAACGGCGGAAAAAGTGGCCGAGTCGGTTGGACTGTTCAAAGAGGGTGAAAAAGAAATCGCCCCCGGCTCTGATATTAAAGCACCGGCAGAGATGAACAGTGATGAAAAATCACATCTCGTCAATATACCGGTTTTTGTCAGATGCAATCCGGAACAAAAACTTTATCTGCTCTCCCTGCATCAGGAAAAGGGTGATGTGGTCGCCATGACCGGTGACGGCATAAACGATGCTCCGGCGCTGAAGAAAGCGGATATCGGTATTGCAATGGGAAAACGAGGGACCCAGGTTGCCAAAGAGTCGGCTGACCTGGTATTATTGGATGACGCGCTCTCCACCATGGTGACCGCTATTCGGTATGGCAGAGTTATCTTTAGCAATATTCGCAAATTTATTCTTTATCTTTTGTCTGGAAATGTCGGTGAAATTTTAACCGTTGGACTGGCTGCTGCTCTGAAATGGCCGTTGCCGCTCTTGCCGCTACAAATACTCTATTTAAATATGATCAATGATGTTTTTCCCGCTCTTGCACTCGGTATCGGCCCGGGGCATGGTGGCGAACTCGAGAGGTCACCAAGAAAACCGGAAGAGCCGATTCTCTCAAAAATCCATTGGATATGGATCATGAACTATGGTCTTATTATTATGGCCGCCATTCTCGGTTCGTTTCAACTCGCCATACATGTGCTCGGCCTCTCGCCCGAACGGGCGGTTACCATCTCTTTTCTGACCCTGTCTCTGTCCAGGCTATTCCATGTTCTCAATATGCGGGATTATTATACCACAATTTTCAGGAACGAAATTGTCAGAAATCCGTGGATCTGGGCGGCAGTGGTGATATGTACGGGGCTGCTCTTTCTTGCACTTTATGTTCCCTTTCTGGCCGATCTGTTTTCTCTGCATCCACCATCTCTGCAGGGATGGATATTGGTTTTAGGCATGAGCATATTACCGACAATCGCCGGACAGATATGGATCGGCATTAAACAGAAAAAGTGATCTGGATCACAATTATATTGAAAAAATTATCATACTCTAAAAGAAACGTGACATATGCAAAAATGGAGCTAAAGATGCAGCTCGGAAAAACGATTGTCCTTATTCTTTTGGCAGCAGCGCTTTGTTTTTGTTTTTGCGCCAAAGAAGAGAAAGAGCCTCAAAAACAAGAACAACATCAACCCGTTAGCGAGCCTGAACCTGTCAAGCAGCCCGAACAACCGGGTGTTGCAACAGAGCAACAGCAACCAACGCCGCCGCGTTACAGCGACTATATATCCGGATATCTCAAAATCGAAAATCTGGTTATTGAGAAAAAATACAAAAATTCTTTCAGCGATTTCCAGTATGCTGCTGCAGGCAAAATCGTCAACAGCGGAGATCGCACAATTGCAGAGGTGCAGCTTCGGGTCCTGTTTATGAACAACAGCGATCAGGTAATCGGCAAAGCACGCTATACCCCGGTGCCGCTACAGACCGCAACCGAATCGAAGGACCATCATCTCCACCCCGGCCAGTCCGTCACCTTTGGATATTTTATCGAAGAAGACGCTCCGGAAACATGGCAAGGCCGGGCCAGAGTCGAAATCGCAGCTATCCGCTTTGCATCGTAACCACAGAGCTTCGAATTGCGAAGATTTTTACGAAACAAAATAATCTTTCCAACCTAATTTACTTTCTAATATACTGATTATCTGCATATCGAAAGGCCGGTTCGTCAGTTCTGGCGAAATGTCGTCAGCTTTTAAAAAAATACTTGACAAATTAGCTAAAAGTTCGTATTATTCCAAGAGACAGACTGAGTTAAATAAAAACGAACAGGCCCGTATAGAACAGCAGTTACATCGATAATGCTCTCAGGCACTTCTCGCACCATAGTTTTGCATTCCAAAATACATCCTACGATTTAAGCTTTATCAAATTTAAAAACATTTCAACTCGACACATTCGTATATTTTTGGGCATAAAAAAATACCGTACTATTCAAACGATTATGAGGACCAAATTTTAAGGAGGTGACGACCAAACGCTCGGGGGTTATCTTTAATTAACAAACTTTGGGCTTGAATCATTACGAGGGAGAAAAAAAATGGGACAACAACAACTCTTACTCATCGTGCTTAGCGTTATTATCGTTGGAATCGCTGTGGTCGTCGGTATCAACATGTTCGGCGCCTCTGCAGCATCCGCCAACCTCGAAGCTGTAACCAATGACTTGATGAATCTCGCGTCACGCGCTCAACAGTACTATGTCAAACCCG
>CAZSOP010000407.1:0-4218 GCA_964608385.1 uncultured Cytophagia bacterium | reverse complement strand
GCTTGTGCGAGAGCACAGCCAGACTGGTATAGAGGTGTGCTTTTTCCACAATCACATTGTCCGGCACCTTGATCGAGGTCGGGGCAAAGTTCCAGATGGCAATGATTCCGCCTTCGATCATCAGATCGGCGATGATTTGCGCGGCTTCGGCTGGCGCCGTGATGATACCGATATTGATATGCTTTCGTTTGGCCAGCTCGGGCAGCTTGGCAATGGGCAGGATTTTGCGGTCGGCAACGGTCGTGCCGATCTTTTCATGATCGCTGTCAAAAACACCAACGATATTCAATCCGTAATCCTTGAATCGCTCATAGCCCATGAGCGCCCGGCCCAGATTACCCACGCCCGCCAGAAAGGCATCGGTCTGGTTGTTCCAGTCCAGAAACGATTCGATGGACTGGATCAGATTGTTCACATCGTAACCGATCTTGGGCTTGCCCACAATACCCGTGGCAGCCAGATCCTTGCGTACTTGAGTGGGATCCAGTTTGAGGTCCTTGGAAATATAGGTACACGAGACAATGCCGCGTCCCTGTTGATCCAGGCGCTTGAGCAGATGCAAATATGAAGGAAGACGCCTCAGGGTCGGCTCGGAAACAGATTTTATTTTTTCCGGACTCACGGATTCTCCTTGTCGATTAGACATGGTTGTAAAATACATAAACTGCAGAGACTTGTCAAGTCAGAACTCTGATTTCGGATGCCCGGTTCCAACAAATTCATCGTGCCTGATTTGGTTCTCCGGAATCAAATTCAACAAGAGTGCAACTTTTGGGGAGAATGGAATCAAAGATACATAAAAATAGTCATTCTTGTCCAAAATAGATTTTTGCAACCAAAAAATGATAACCACAGAGCTCACAGAGAACCGCAGAGGAAAAAGAGCGAAAGATAAAGGGTATGGATGGTTTGAAACTGTAAAATCATTCTTTAAGAATATCTTGTTAAGCAAATTAAAATCAATGAAATGAACTGATTTAACAGCAGTGTTTTTGAAACGAAAGAAATCCTGTTGAAATAACTCTTTTTAAATTGATTTCTTTCTCTGTGTCCTCATTTTTTTCTCCGTGTGGCTCTGTGTTATCGTTTTTGTCGACCTGTTTTAACCGTTTGGCTCAAAAAATAGTTAAATGCCATATTTTTAATTTATAAAAATGCTGATTTTGATTATTTTGGAAAGCATTGAAAAATAGTTATTTATAAAGACATGAAAGTGGTTAAATACCTTTTGCTATCGAAAACCGGTTGATTAAAATGAGGACTCTGAAAGCAACAGTAAAAGCAATCATCCTATTTGCATTCACCGCAATCATCCTGGCCGGAGTCTGGTTATCGGGACTTGTTACGGGCCTTTTACTTCAATTACTCACCTATTTTGTTCTAATTGTCGCGGCGGTCTATTGGGGAATCAAATTATATCGTCATTTCAAAAAGGATCATTCCGACATTTAAATAAAAAATCGCAGCCATCCTGCTGGTTTTGTTGGCTCGGGCATCACTTATTCCGACGTACGCAAACCCTGCAAATAGCCCCTCTCTGCAAAAAGATGAAAAAGCTCGAACATTTTCTTTGAAAAACAGGCATTTTCTCTTATATTTAAACAGTCAACTCTCGCCATGACGCAAGGCCGCCAGGAAAAAGTGTAAATCTTGCATAACTATTTTTTTTATTCTGTTTTTTCTCCGCGCCTCCGCGCCTCAGCGAGAGAATTTTCCCGGTGCCTTGTGCTTTTCGATTTTGAAAAAAAATGTTTCCATATTTTCTCCCTGAGAAAGAATAACATATTGGAAATATAATATCCCAGTGATTCATTTGATAGGAGAACACTATGCGAATGATTAAAATCCTGTTTGTGCTTTTGCTCCTCGTCTCATCCCTGGTTGCACAGTCCCTCACTCTGCTGGGCCGTGCCGGGGACGGCTATTGCAGGCATGTGGTCGCCCGGGGGGATACGGTCGTGTTTCAGAACGGCGCCTATCTGCAAATCGCGGATTTTAGCGATCCTGACCATCCGGTCACCCTCTCTCAAACGTTGACCGAAGGCGAGATCAGTGATATAGCCCTCTATTCCCACTATGCTTATGTCATTACCTCAACACAGTCGCTGTTCATCTATGATATCCGCGATGCAGCCCAACCGGTGCTGCTCGCCACAACGGATCTGGCGCTCTGGAGGCTGATGATCAAAGACGGTTACTTGTATGCCACAGCCAGCGATAAAATCGTCATCTATGATCTGAGCTCGCCCGATCATCCGCAGCTGCAGAGCACCCTCGACCCCAGCAAAAACGTCGGCAACCTGGCCCAGTCCGGCTCTGTGCTCTGTGTCGGGGCCTGGTCGGACAGTGTCTATTTTTATGATGTGTCGGACAAGACCCGTCCGGTTCTCTTGCACACCCTGGGGGTTTCAGGCAGTATCGAGCGGGTTGCCTGGGTGGACGACAAGGGTTATATCCTGAACGACAGTGGTGTCACGGTCTATGATCTGTCTGATCCTGCAAACCCCCAATACCTGGATCGCCATGAAAGCTCACGCAAATATTATGATCTTTATGTCAAACAGGATACCCTGTATGCAGCAAACTTTCTCTTTGGTATCCATAAGCTGCATCTCTCAGAGGAAGGTTCTTTGTCATTCATCGCGGATATATCAACAGAAGGACATCCGCGGGAGCTGGCTGCCAGCGATTCTTTTCTCTATGTGGCGGATCAGGAAGCGGGATTGCAGTGCGTGCAAATCCAGTCGGATATGACCCGGAGAGGCCGGATACCCACTAGCGGAGCGGCTTATCACCTGCTGGAAAAAGACGGATTTCTCTATTCAGGAGGTTCATCGGGCACTTTTAATGTCTATGATCTCTCTGAACCTGCCCAGGCCGAACGGATTTTCGCAAACCTGCTCGGCCGATCTGATATCTATGGCATGGCCGCCAGCCAGGATATGATCTATCTGGCCAGTCGGTCGGCCGGCATTCAGACCATCGATATCTCTGATCCCTTTGTCCCGCAAGAGGTGCATGTCTTTGATCCTCCTACAAGGATAATCGAATCACTGATCCGGAACGAACAAACCCTATATGCCGGCGACGTCAGTGGGATGGTGTACGAGCTCGACATTACCGATCCGTCGCAACCGATACCGGTCGATTCGGTGGATACCGGGCGACAGGTGTACAGCCTGACCCTGGCCAATGATCATCTCTATGCCGCAGAGCGGGACTCGTTCGTGCATGTTATCGATGCCTCGGACGGCTCGCTCTCACTCACCGGAACCCTTGAGATCCCAGCCTGGATCTACCACGTTTTGGGCCATCAGGGCTATCTCTATGTATCCACGGGATCGGAATTGTGGATATTCAGCCTCGATACACCGGAGAGTCCGGCCTTTGTCAAAAAGCTGAGTGTCGATCACACACGCCGGCTCGAGGCCGCAGGCTCGTTCCTTTATTGTGCGCAGGCAAGCAGTGGAATAAAGATCGCAGATATCAGCGATCCTGCGAATCCGCAATGGATCGCCGAATTTGACACCTATGGAAGCGCCCGCAGCGTTGACGTGAACGATCCTTATGTCTATATCGCGGACTATGATGACGGTGTCTATATCCTGCAACAGGATCTGTCCACGTTTGTTATCGACCATCCTGGCAACACTGCACACCAGCCGTCACAGTTTACCCTGGCTCCCCCCTATCCGAATCCGTTCAACGCCACCGTGACCGTCGGCTTTTCCCTGCCCCACAGTGGCCGGGTACACCTGTCGCTGGTCAACCCCCTGGGGCAGACCGTGCGCGTGCTGGCCGACAAGCACCTGCCCGCAGGCCCGCACACCCTGCACTGGCACGGCGACACCGGCAACGGCACGCCATTGGCCAGCGGACTCTATTTTCTCAGGGCGGTGTATGGCGACGAGCAGCAGGTGCGAAAGCTGTTGTATGTTCGGTAAGGGTTTGTAAAATTCGACACTGCCGTGCAGATTAAATAATAGCGAGATGATGTTTCCTGGATACCCGCGCTTATGGTTTTTAAGATCAGGCCGTCAATATAGGCCCTCTTTGACTGATTTTACAAAAGAAAAAAATGAAACGCAGAGATCGCTATGACAAAGAGAGAGCGCAGAGAAAGATAAATTGCGACAACTCTTGGAACTCGCCATTCACTCCAAGCTTATGGTTTTTAAGATCAGGCCGTCAATATAGGCCCTCTTTGACTGATTTTAC
>CAZSOP010000406.1:0-4230 GCA_964608385.1 uncultured Cytophagia bacterium | reverse complement strand
GCTTCATTCTATTGATCAACCACGACTCAGAAACAAACCCAAAGGGGTGCTGTTTTTTGCAGGCCCGACCGGCGTGGGGAAAACCGAACTCGCCAAATCGCTGGCGGAATTGATCTTCAGCGATGAAGACGCTATTATCCGCTTCGATATGAGTGAATACAACGCCGGAAATTCGGATGTGAAATTGATCGGCGCGCCGCCCGGCTATGTCGGCTATGAAGAAGGCGGGCAATTGACCAAACGTGTCAAACAGCGTCCTTTTTCGATTATTCTGTTCGACGAGATCGAAAAAGCGCATCCGGTCGTGTTTGATAAATTTCTCCAAATTCTTGATGACGGTCGCTTAACCGACAGCAAGGGCGAAACCATCTACTTTTCGGAAAGCCTGATCATTTTTACGAGCAACCTTGGCGTGTTTACGATTGATGAAGATCTCAGACGCGTCCCTAATATTACACTTGACGATAGTTATGAGGTGATGGCGGATAAAATTATGAAAGAGGTGCGTAACTTTTTTAATACAGAGTTGAACCGACCTGAAATTTTGAACCGCTTCGGTGACAACTTTGTCGTATTCGATTTTATCCGGCCTGATATTGATAAAGCCATCTTCATCAAAAATTTGCAGACAATTCAGGAAAATCTGGTGAAGCAGAAAAACTGCCATCTGCGGTTTGATGACGAATTTATCGAGCTGTTCAGGAAGCACTACATTTCAGAGAATTTACTCAATGGCGGCCGGGGGATCAATAATCGGATCGAAACGTATATCAAAAACGGCCTGACGAATTTTATGTTCGAGCAGAATCGCATCCGAGATTTTGCCTTCGAAGCTTTTATTGACGAAGATCTCTTAGATGCGAATACTGGAAAACCTCTGGTACAATTTCGATGCACTGGCGATTGAATCGTCTTCAATATCCGATTTATAATCTGGGGCCTGGCAAGCGGATCGGCATTTGGACGCAAGGCTGTTCACTACACTGCCCGGGGTGTGTCAGTCAATCGTTGTGGAGCCATGATGGAGGCAAAGTATTCGAAGCGGAACACATTGCTCAAGTTATTATCAAGGTTCAACACCATTTTGATGGCGTTACAATTACAGGCGGAGAGCCGTTCGAACAATACAAACCGTTGCTCGTCTTCTGCTCCATTATCAACTCCTATACGGACTTGACGATTTTCGTCTTTTCAGGCTATTATCTTGAGGAATTACAAGAACGCTATCCCGATCAGTTGTTCATGTCATATCTGGATTATCTGCTGGATGGCAGATACGAACAGGGGCTGCATGAAAATTGCAATGCGCGAGGGTCATCAAACCAGCACTTATATCACTTTGAAAACGGGAAGCCTATGTTGCAAGAAGAATTATTTTACGGCCACCGATGGTCTTTTGCGATTTCAGATGAAGGCAAAGTCTTTCTGTCGGGAATACCCAAAAAACACGATTTAGCCGAGATCATTGATCAATTCAGTCAGGCCGGATTGACAATCAAGTTTCAATAACTCCGTGCTTGATTACCAACAAGGATAAAACTGATGGAACGTGAAATTATCTGTGATTATTGTGGCAATCGAATACAGATTACTGATCCCGATGACATCCCGGCCGATTGTCCGAATTGTAACAGCCCCCTTGAGTATGACCGGCAAACGTCTTCCCAAACGCCTGTACACGAGCACTTATCTGGCTTTACCTTAACGTATCTGAAAACGAATGAGGCGATCGCAATCAAGCATGACAATGTACTCATTTTAGGCAGAGAGGCTGTCGGCAGAGAATTATTCGAAAAAGTGGGGTATATCAGCCGGGAACATTGCAAAATAGAAGTCATCAACAACCAATATTGTGTCACTGATTTAGGCTCAACCAACGGCACGTATGCCGGAAGTTCCCGAATTGACTGCTTTCGCCATCCCCGACAAATTTTACAGAATGGAGAGCCTCTGACATTAGGGCGTGAGACATTTCGTGTCACTCTGCATACAACTGCTCGGACCGCAGTCGAAGAAGTCGAACCTGATGAGGTTTCGATCGTCGAAGAAGTGCAGACTGAAGAAGAAGCCTCTCCCCAGTCAACAGGATATGAATGTCAAGGGTGTCATGCTTATGTATCAGAGGAGAGAGAATTTGTGTGTCCCAAATGCGGCAGTTATAATGATTAAACTGTAAGAACTTGAGCCATTTTCTACATCTCCAATTGACTCGGTCTTGCAGGCAGTACGTGTCATCCGGTCTATTCGAGATGGTACAGTTGTCGCGAAGACCGCTGCCCGTATAATCTGCCGATTCGGGACATGCTGGTGGAAAGCGTGGCGTTCTACGAGCAGGTCGCGCCCTGATGGGCAGACCTTATTTGACCATTTCTTCGATGATCTGGGCTTGGAGGCTGATCTGGGTGATCGGGAGGTCGGGGTTGTGGAACGTTTCGAGCAGCAGCCGCGCGGCCTCCCGAAAGCAAGCCTGATTTATAGCGGAAAGTGTTCAAACGCTTTCACGGATGGATAGCCTTTCAGCATATTGGGATAAACGGTCGTAAACAATTTAGTACAGCAGTCCTGGATCTCTTGTGCCCGTTCTCCGGACACGGACTCGGTCGCGCCCAGGTATTCGCCAAAGTAATACACTGCGTTTAAAGCGCCAAACAGCCGCGACGGGTAGATAAACAGCATATCCTTCCCTAATTGTGTAATCGTCCGATCAATTTTATTGTCGGTGAACATCCCAAAGGCCTCCCTGGGCCGCTTGCCCTCCGGAATGACCCGTTCGAAGTATTCGTATATCAAGTCCCGTAAAAAGTCGGCCTGCAGCCACCCCTTGCCTTTTTCCCGGTGCAGAAACCCCATGAAATTCTGGCAGATGTGATAGTAGCGCGTGTACACCTCCTTGATCGTGTCGCAATCCGCAATATCCCAGGCAGTGAACTCGCCTACAATGTAATCAATCTGTTCTTTGAGGAACTCCGGTTTGAAATAGCTCTGATTAAGCGGTCCCTTAATGGCCTGCATCTGCTCTGCCAACTCGGCCAATTCCGCCTCCGAGACATCCGGTCGCAAATACGGCGCCCAGTAGCTCATCACGACTGGTTTCAGGATTTTCGCCCCGTTCAGAATATCGGGCGTGTAACAGACCTCGTGGCAGATGTCGCGGACAAAAGCGATCAGGATATCCTGACAGTTCGTGAGCGTGAGATAGCGAATGATGGCAAACAGATTATCCGGGTCATGGCTGGGGTACTCGCGAAACAAGCTGAGGAACTCCGGAATCTCGTCTTGACGGTCGCTAATGAGCAGGTAGGTGATGATATCGCGGTCAAAATACCCGAAGTCCGACAGATAAAGTTGCGGCCAATCACGGCGGATGCGCATCAGAAAATCAATGTATTCCGTATGCCGGCCCTGTTTTCTATATCGGTCGCCAAGTTCGAACATGGCGTCGGGCCAATCTACCTTACGGGCCAGATCCGGCTCTTCCGTAAACAACGTTTCAAAATAGCGGCGAGCCTCGTCCGGTTCTGTCAATGCTTCAAACCCATCCCACCAGGATTCTATACGCGGATGGTCTTCCTCGCTGATGTCGGCCCTGGGATTCGGGATCGTTTTGATCTCAGGGGCCTCCCAGCGTTTTTCCCAGACAGGCGGCTGATTTTCAAGCTCTTCCTCCGCCTCCCAATCTCGTTCGTCTCCGAGGTCCTCATCCCAATCCTCCTCATACTCTCCCCAAAAATCGTCAGCCGGAATTGCTGCCGGATCGTTTTCAAACAACTCGACATCTTCCAGATCAGGCTTTCTGGCAAAGGGATTCCAGTTCTGCTCGGCCAACTTCCGGGACGCCTCTTGCTGCTGGAATTTCTCATGCTGGCGTTGTTGGTCTTTTTCCATGCAGCACTTTTTATACTTCTTGCCACTGCCGCACGGGCAGGGATCATTGCGTCCAATTTTTTTCTTCTTTTTTGCCATACTGTTGTTCCTTCATGTTAGAGTTTTCAAATTGCGCCTATTGTGTTATTTTTTCGTAACATCCGATAGGGATTGTCAAGATTTTTCCCTTCCGGATTTCGAGGACAGTTGGTGAGCGTGATTTTTGGCGGGTTGCCGACTCCAATAACGGTCACTCTGAGCAGCCGGAATTTTTTTTGCGGATGTGACCGGGTTTATGGGTTGAAGGATGACCATTTTTCTTGACAGAACCCCCGTGGCTCTGAAATAGATTGAATTATGCAACCG
>CAZSOP010000405.1:0-4231 GCA_964608385.1 uncultured Cytophagia bacterium | reverse complement strand
ATTATTAACCATTTTTTTCTCGGCGTTTCTTGGCGTTTTCTCAGCGGTAAAAAAAAGTACTCATTATTCGGAAGAACCACCTTTTGTATCTCAACGATTTTTTCATCCGAATTCATTTTTCAGTATGGCGAATAAAAACTACCAAAAAATAAAATACAGAATCAAAGTGGCTACAATGACACCGGCGCCGAGCCAGGCAATAGAGGGTGTCGGGCGCATATCAAACTCTTCCTTAACCGGTAACTTGACCGGTTCGGCCAGCGGTTTTAACAGGGTTATGGCAGACATAACCACCAATAAAATTGCAAAGGTAATGGCCATGCGATTGAGAAAAGCGATATCATTGAATTGCCATTGCAAAAAGCCGTATACCGGCACGGTCAGCACCAGACCGGTCACTCCGGCAATATCCGGAGCGCGCTTGATAAAAAGTCCGAAGACAAAGGCTGCCAAAATGCCGGGAGAAATATATCCCTGGAACTCCTGAATATAGGTAAAAATGCCCATAAAGCGGGGATCGCCGAGATAAGGCGCGATAACGCACCCGATGAGTACAAACAAAGCGGTGGTCAGCCGGCCGGTAAGAATCAGGGCTTTTTGCGAGGCATCTTTTTTCCAGTGACGTTTGAACAGGTCCATGGTAAAAATAGTGGAAGCAGAGTTGAGCATGGAGGCAAGCGATGAAATCACCGCTCCGCTGATGGCGGCGAAAATAAACGCCCGCACACCGGGGGTAACCAGATTGCGAATGAGAAGCGGATAAGCGGCGTCTGTTCCGCCTTCTCCGGTCATCATGTCACCGTAAAGCTGATAGGCCATGATACCTGGAAAAATAATGATAAAGGGTATGATCAGTTTTAGAAAAGCTGCAAAAATGACACCGAGCTGGCCCTGTCGGAGTGTATTGGCGGCAAGTGTTCGCTGAGTAATATACTGGTTTAATCCCCAATAGTAAAAATTCGGAATCCATAATCCGATCAACAGAGCGGTCCAGGGTAAAACACTGTGGTCACCGGGCAGAATCATATGCAATTTTTCGGAATTGGCCTGGAAGAAGCTGTCCACACCGCCGACCGCTTTAAAGCCAAGTACCATGGTTATGGCACCGCCGATGATCAGAGCAGAACCCTGAAACAGATCGGCCCAGGCCACGGCTTTTAATCCGCCCCATATGGTATAAAGAGCTGCAATACCACCGATGACCCAAGCGCCTATTCTGAGATGAGCCGGATTGTGAATATCACCGAACAGGGTTTGCAGGGTCAAACCGCCGGAATAGATGACCGCAGCAATGGTAACGCCGACATAGATAACCATGGTATAAAATGCCATAATAGCGCGGGCATTGGCATTAAAGCGGTACTCGAGGTATTCGGGCATGGTAAAAATCCCGGTACGTAAAAATTTCGGCAGGAAGAACAAAGCCACCAAGACCAGAACAATAGCTGCCATCCACTCATAGCTGGCAATGGCCATGCCGGCGACACCCGCACCCTGACCGGCCATGCCGACAAAGTGCTCTGTTGAGATGTTGGCTGCGATAAGTGAAAGACCGATCAACGGCCAGTGCAAGCTACGGCCAGCGAGAAAAAAGTCTTCCCCGGTCTTTTCACGACGGCTTTTATACATGCTGACGCTGATGACAACAGCAAAAAAGGCGACGAACACAGTTAAATCAAGGACTCCCAGTTGCATGGCATTCTCCTTTTTCAGGCAATAAAAACTCTCCGGTTATCGATAGATCTCATTTATTACGTTCTTCATCGGTAAATATAGGAATAAAAATTCTAAATATAAACATTTCAAAAAAAAAAGTTTTTTTATTCTGATAATCAGACTGCGAAGCCTTAATGGATCTTTTACCCACGATTTGCGCCCTAGCCGATGCCAAAACGCCCGAAAACAAAATTCCGGGCGAAAAATTCAATATCGCTGCAGACCACGCAAAAATTCTCGATGAAATTGAAACGATCAGAAAAAAGCACCTGAAGAACCTGGTGCCGGAAGAAAATCAACTGATAAAACGGTCGTTTCCCGGATAAGCGCCTATAAACTGAATAGCTGAAATCAGGAGACCACCCGGTCCAGCAGGACGAGACCAAAATAGAGCATCTGTACGGCATAAACATGCACGAACAGAGGGCAGCTACAGCGTTCGAGTGCAAGCAGTCGCCACAACAGCGAAATCATAACTCCCATACAAAACCAGGCGATATAGTTGCTCAAAGGGACAAGTAAAGCCTGCCAGGTCCAATAGTTTAGATGTACAGCAGCGGGTTCCATAACCGCATCGAAAATCACCATAGTCAAAGAAACCAACAAGCTAAAGACTATCCAGTGAAGCCGGAAATTAATCCTTTTTTCAAAAATGAACCATACAAGCGAACAGGAAGCCAGATAGATAGAGACCCAGGCAAAGCCTATGGCAACGGGCACACCGAGTAATTGTGGTTGCAGAATCGACGAGTACTGGTATTCCCCAAACGGCCAGCCGAAGCGGATTCCAGCATATTCGATTCCCCAGCCGGCACAAAAGGTTAAAAAACTCCAAAACAAAAAGCGCCGGCGCGCGGATTTGCATGAAACCATGGCCTCATAGATCATAACCAGGGCAACGGCAATCATCAGGGGAGCAGCGAGCAGACGCATCCAGCTCTGAAACCAGTCGAGAAGATGCCAGATGCCGCCGGCAATAAAAAGAACATAAATTGGAATCACCTTGTGTTTTAAAGTGACTGTCATGCTTTAATCTCCGGAGCGCGTTTGGCGTAGAGAAACAGTGCGGTCTTTCCAGCGGATATCACCTTTAAAGTAGCGATACATAGAGTAAATGCCCAGGGTAATGGTAAGCAGAATAGCAAGCGGATGCAATAAAACGGTGAGAAAAGGATCGCGATATTTGAGGGTCAGTACCAACCGAATCAATATATTTATGGCAACGGCAATGAGAGCATAAACCGAATAAAAAAGAAGAAAATAGGGATAGACAAATCCGACAGCCATCAGGGCTAACAGAATGACAAATGGAATGGTTTTAAACTCCACCAGACCAAAGGCATTTTTGGAGAATCCCTCCCACACCTCTTGCCAGCTGCCGTACATGCGTCCAAAGACTCTGTTTTTTCCGGACGCTGTCAGAATTTTAAAACCGGATTTTTTTACCAGGCGGCTAAGCGCTGTATCCTCAACGGCGTGGTTTCGAACCGCCTCATGCCCACCGATATCATCATACGCCTTTTTGCGAAAAGCAATCCATTGACCGTTTGCCGCGGCCAGAGAGGGAAAGGGCAAATAATAGGTCAGCCACAGGGGCAGATAACAGTAAACACTCATATATATGGAGGGAACAATCAATTTTTCCGCCAGGGTTTTGGTGATTTGCTGGGGAAAAGCGGAAAAGAGAGCGAGATCGAGTTTTTGCATCCAGCCGACCGTGGCAGAGACAGCATTGGGGTGATGCCAGTTATCGGCGTCGGTAAAGATCAAAAAGTCGCCTTTTGCCTGCCGAGCCAGTTGCCGGCAGGCCCAGTTTTTACCGGTCCAGCCCGGCGGCAGTGTTTTACCGGAATAGAGTTTTATACGTTCGTCCTCTCTGTTCTTTTGCCGAATAATCTCGGCTGTGCCATCGGCTGAATCATCATCCAGAACCAGAATCTCTATATTGAGATAATCCTGATTTTGCAGAGCGGTCAGACATCTGTTGATGGCCTTTTCTTCATTGCGCGCCGGCACCAACAGGGACACAAAGGGAGCGCTGACGGGAGCCGGACCATTTTTCAACAGCGGAGCGCTTGTGGCATTGACCAGAGTAATCGACATAACAATCAAAAGAAAGCCAAGGGCGATATAGAAAAGCATAATCATCTTTATCAGCCCTTTCCCGATAAGATTTGCATGCGCTCATTTATGGAACGCCGTCCACGAAAAATCACTTTTCCCTCTTCCTCTTCTGCTTCCGCAATGCGTCTTCGTAGATCGGCCAAAAGCTCTTGCATGGATATTGCCAAATGCTTCACAGAAAACGCTCCGGCGGATTCAGCCGATTGAAGCGGTGAAAATTGGAAAAAGACCTGTGGGTACTGTTCATTTAAAAATTCGATTCGAATCCCCAACATTAAAATTTGTACCGGTAAAGGAATGCGTTTGAGCAAAAATTCTACACCCCGCCTGAACTCGATCGGTCTCTTATGCCATGCCTGCAGTTCGCCCTGGGGAAAGATACAAATCAGGC
>CAZSOP010000404.1:0-4233 GCA_964608385.1 uncultured Cytophagia bacterium | reverse complement strand
ACGGGCTGTTTGAAAATAAAAAATTTGATATCAGGGGGCAGGTAAGAACTATAATTAACCGCGAAGGTCACGAAGAGCACGAAGGAATAAATAAAATAAAAACAATTAATTAAAATTTTTCTCTTCGCGGTTCATAATGAATTATCATAGACGCAGTTGATTAAAATTATTGCGTTTTCACACACCCTTAGAGCCTTGGAATGAGAAAAATACCAAACGCAAAGATCACAAAGGAAAAGCAATGTTAATTATGACGAGAATATTGCATTAATGGTTTAACTTTATTTGCAATTTTGCTGAATATTTTTTAAATTATTCGGTTTTACAAATGATATACGGGATATTGAATGACCTGGTTTTTGCTGTCAATCACGAATGCCGATCAATTCCGTATGAATAAACAACGCCTTTTGTTGTCTTAAACCGAGGTATAACGATGAAAAAAACCGCTTTTCTCTTACTCGTTCTTGTATTCTCCCTTCACGCTGCCGGGCGAAAAATTATCGTTGATTGTCCGACAAACAATATTGCAGAGTTTGAACAACTTGCCGCCATGGCGGCTGATTTTGGCGCCACCCATGTCATAATCAGCCACCTGCCCAAAAGCCGCTGGCAATGGGAACTGGACCGCTATGATCCCTATTCCAACTGGGGCATGCTGAATCCGGCCTTGTTCAAAATCATTGTGCCCGATGCCTTTAAGGGATTGTTGCCACAAGAGTATGCTGATAACAATCTGGAGATTCTGAAAAAACGCAGCAAAATTTTACAAGAATACAACCTCAAAGCGGCGATGAACATGTGCGAACCGGCATGGTTACCGGAACAAGTTTGGCAACAGTACCCGGAGTGGCGCGGACCCCGCTGTGAACATCCGCGCCGGGCGCGCAACAAGTATTACAGTCCCTGCGTCGACCGCCAAGAGGTGCTGGACATCTACCGCAACACCATGGCGCAATTGTGCGAATCCGTACCCGTCGAGTATATCAACATGCTGACCAATGATTCCGGTGGCGGATTCTGCTGGAGCGCTTCGCTCTATCCCGGCCCCAATGGTCCGACCCATTGCAAGCACCGACCTTACAGCGACCGCGTTACCGGCTTTCTCTCCGCCCTGCAACAAGGCGCGGCCGACCAGGGCGTTGACCTCGAGATCTCGGTTCGTTACGGGTCCGGACAAATCGAACGCGCCGAAGTGCTTTCGGTGGTATCCGAACTCAAAGCGGGACAATCCATTAATGGTCAAACCGCTACAGGACAGATCGATGCTGAATCCGTCGGCTATTCCTTTTACCGCAGCATGGTCAATCCGGTTATCGGCATTCCACAGCCGCTTCGCTTTGTCCGCGGTCTCGATCAGGCGTTCCAGAACAAAGATGCCGATATCCGCATTCGCATAACGTCGATGCAGCTCGGGGAACATTTCCGTTTGCTCGAACAGTTCGATGACCACCACGGTTATACCGGCCGGGCTCAGCTCTTGTTTAAAACCGCTTCCGGCATGGTGGGCGACGAGCAGGCCGAAAAGCTCATTCAAGTTTGGGATCATATCTGTCGCGCCACCGATCGTCTCAATACCCTTGTCGGAGATCCGATTCCATTGGTGGGGCTGGTCAATCAGCGCTGGCTCAACCGGCCTTTTGTGCCGTTTCCCATGCAGTTGAGTAAAGCGGAAAAATCCTATTATCGTCCCTTTCAATTCCAGGCCAATAGCGAAGAGGATGCAGCGGATTTGATGAATCTGCAGGGATTTGAAATTATCAACGGTTATTCCGGCTCTCTGTTGGGCAAAATCGCCTTTGAACAGGCTGTCTCCGCTGTTTCAGCGGCGATTTTCACTCTGGAGGAAATCAAAATCAGTGATCCAGCGAAAAAAGCCGGGTTTGATGTGTTAAACAAGAGATTACAGGTTTTGCGCTGTTGTTACCGCACGTCTCTAAACGCCATCGCCTATCAGGATATTCTCGACCGCACCGATTATGAAAATCCGCCAAAAGAGGAAAATATTTACCCGGTGGAGGGAAGCCAGAAATTGCGCGAGCTGCAGAACATCACCCGTGCCGAGGTGGACAATATGGTGGACTTGATTTCTCTGATAGAGGATAATCCCGCTCTTTATTTGAAACTGGCGTCAACCGCAGCGGAAGAGGATATTTTTATGTACGGGCCGGATATCGTCGAACAGCTGAAAACAAAAATCCGTATCATGCTCGATCACGAGCTCGATGCCAACCAGCTCTATATACGCCGGCAAGGTTAGGATTAATATAGGTTGATGACATTAAAATTTGGGTCGTACTATTGAAAATATTGTTATTATTTCAAAAATAGTGAATGAAATTATCATGAGGAGAAAAGCGAATGAGGGTTATTGCTCTTTTATTCTTGAGCGCCCTGTTGCTGGCATGCACAGCGGATAATAACAGGGATTATTCGCAGGAGAGCCAAAGCGAACGAGATGCCAGAATGCAATGGTGGCGTCAGGCTCGTTTTGGCATGTTTATTCATTGGGGACTTTATGCGGTACCCGCCGGCGAATATAAGGGAGAACGGGTTGAAGGTATCGGGGAATGGATACAGGCTCATCTGAATATACCAAAGCAAGAGTATGAAAAATTTGCCGATGAATTTAATCCGGTCCGGTTCGATGCTGCTGAATGGGTCCGTTTGGCCAAAAATGCCGGTATGAACTATATCGTCATTACCTCCAAGCATCACGATGGGTTCGCTCTGTTCGATTCAAAGGGTTCAGAGTACGATGTGGTTGATGCCACCCCTTATGGCAAAGACATTCTGGCGCAGCTTAAAACAGAATGCGACAGGCAAGGCCTTGTCTTTTGCACCTATTATTCCATTCTCGACTGGCACCATCCGGCTCAATATATTGATCCGGATGCCGAAACACCTCAGAGAGGCCACAGCATGAACAAAATAGATCCCGATCGCAAGGATGAGTATATCCAGTATATGAAAAGCCAATTGGCGACCATCGTCAAAAAATATGACGTCGGTGTTTTGTGGTTTGACGGTGAATGGCCGGACTGGTGGACGCGGGAGGATGGAATAGCCCTTTATAACTGGTTGAGAAATTTAAAACCTGATCTTATTATCAACAACCGAATAGGAGCCGGGCGCCAGGGTATGAGCGGTTTTGATCGCGGTGAGGGGTATGCAGGAGATTTTGGTACACCGGAACAGGAGATACCGGCAACCGGTATACCAGGGGTGGATTGGGAGAGTTGTATGACCATGAATGATACCTGGGGATACAAGTCATTTGATGATAACTGGAAATCAACGGAAGCGCTACTGCATAATCTCATCGATATCGTCAGTAAAGGGGGCAATTATCTGCTCAACGTCGGTCCTACAGCCGAAGGATTGATTCCCGATGCGAGTGTTAATCGACTGCAGGAAATCGGCGAGTGGATGCAGGTTTATGGAGAATCGATATACGGTACCTCGGCCAGTCCATTTCAGCAACCGCCATGGGGACGATATACGCATAAAGAGGGTACCCTGTTTTGTCATGTGTACGAGTGGCCCCGGGATTTAAAAATTGATCTGCCCCTTTCGGTGGATCAGGTTGAATCCGTTTATTTGATGTCGAATGAAGAGGCGCTCTCCTTTCAAGCGCGTGATCAGAGTATCCGCTTGGCTTTACCGCAAAGCGCTCCGAACGAGTATGCTTCGGTTATCATAGTCAGGTATGAGGGAGAGATATAATAAAAAACACCTGGCTGCAAAAACGCTGCAGTCAGGTGTGCAAAATTAATCTGTTGTCCGGGCCATTCCTTGAAACGCAAAGCCCGAATTCATCAGTCAAAGCCGCTCAATCTCCTTGATAAAAGCTTTGTCTGAGGATAAAAATTCGATTTAAAATCCCTTCATCGATGTGCCGAGCAAGAGCAAAACATATCCCGCCAAAACCAGCCAGAAAGAGTACATTGTAATTACCGGCAATGCAACCAGGTGGCCGATCAAACCCAACACGCTTAGAATTAAAGCGATCCACCAAACGTTTTTTTTGGGTGCGCTTAATCTCATAATCTACCTCCTTTTTGATTGTTGTTTGTTTTACCGGGGTCGTCTTTCCCCCCGTTTCTCTTCAGAATAGCACCTGTGTACGGATGTTCATCTTCGCCAGTTGGTCTTCTGTGTTTACGTGTAAAATCTATGGGATTGAATTAGGTTCACTTTTATAACTTAGAAAATTTATCATAAATGTCAAGC
>CAZSOP010000403.1:0-4236 GCA_964608385.1 uncultured Cytophagia bacterium | reverse complement strand
CGATCGGGCCAAACTACATTGGAACCTGAAACACGAAGATGACCGGCTTTGTCCCTATGAGAGCAGAACGGATAAAACGGGTATGACGCATGTTCGCTTGCAGCAGTTGTATGCCAATTTGCCGGTTTACGGTCACGAGCTTTACCTGCACATCGACAAACACAATCACCTCCGCTGTATCAATGGCAGGGTCGACCCCATTGACCATCGCATCGATGTAAATCCTGCACTTACCTCTGAAGAAGCGAAAAAACAGGCAGAGACTTTTCTCAAAACCGATTTGGAAGAAAGCAGCAGTCAGTTGCTCATCTATCCGCATCGAGCTTCCAACCGTCAAGTTTTATCTTACCTGGTCACTGCCATGCCGGCGCTCGATCAGCGCTGGGAGATTTTCGTTGATGCAAACACAGGAGAAATCCTGCATGCCGGAAACAGAACCACTTTTGACGGACCGGTCATTTCCACGGCAATGGATCTGAGCGGTGCAACAAAAACCTTTTCCACCTATCAACTCGACAGTCAATATTATTTACTCAATACGGCAAAAGATATGTTCGACGCCGCAAGATCAAAATTGCCGGATGTGCTAATCGGCGGTATAGTCGTTCTCAGCGCTGAAAACGCAAATGAAGATTTGTACTATATTATTTCAAATAACCGAGATGCATGGGGCGGGTTTGAGAACGGCGTCAGCGCTTCGGTTTACAGCAGCATTGTTTATGATTATTATAACGAGGTGCATAACCGCAACAGCATAGATGGTGAGGGGGGAAGCATATACGTTGTCGTCAATTACAAGGAGAACTATAACAATGCCTTTTGGAATGGCAAATTGATTGTTTTCGGCAACGGAGATAATGAGCGCTTTAGCGATATCGCCGGTGCCCTCGACGTAACGGCACATGAAATGACCCATGGTGTGGTAGAATTCAGCGCCAATCTGATCTACGAATTCCAATCCGGTGCTTTGAATGAATGCTTTGCCGATGTTTTTGGAACCGCCGTTGAATTTTATTACGAGGGTGCAAACGGTGACTGGCTGATCGGTGAAGACGTAACCACCCCCAATATTCCCGGAGACGCGTTACGGGACATGCAAAATCCATCCGGTCCAAAAGCGCTTTCCAAATTACCCGGACACATGAATGAATACCGCGACCTGCCCAACACAGAAGAGGGCGACTGGGGCGGCGTGCATATCAATGTCGGCATTCCCAACCGGGCTTTTGCACTGGCCTCCAATGCTATTGGTCTTGACAAAACCGAAATTATCTATTATCAGGCGCTGACCAACTATATTACCCGCAGCTCCCAGTTTATCGACGCCAGGCTGGCTATGGTGAGGGTTGCCGGAGAGATTTACGGCGAAAATTCGGTTGAACAAAACGCGATCAAATCGGCCTTTGACCAGGTTGGCATTACAGCGGATGAACCGACTCCGCCCCCGAATAACATACCCGAAGTGCAGGGCGAAGACTGGATTTTAGCCGTTGATTCACAGAGCCGCATATTGCACCGCGTCAGTTTGGATGCCAGCATCATCGAACCGATTTCAAGCGGTCAGGTTCTCAGCAAGCCGTCGGTACCGGATGACGGCTCTTACATCCTCTATGTCGATATGAATTACAATCCCCGAATCGTAGCCCTTGATGGCAACCAGGAGGAAATCCTCGATGAAAACAGCCTGTTCAGAAACGTTGCGGTTTCACCGGACGGCTCAAACCTGGCAGCGATCTCCAGCCAGTACGATAACAACCTATATATCGTCGGTATCGGCGAAAACGAGGAGGTCAAGACCTATCAGCTCTACGGCAAAACCTATACCGAAGGCGTACAAAGTCCGGTAGTGCGTTATGCCGATGCCCTGGACTGGACCCTGGACAGCCGATATATTCTCTATGATGCATTCAATGAAATATCCTCAGGGCAAACCGGGTTTGGTTACTGGGACATTAACCTGATACGTGCAGTTGATGGGGCCATCGACCGTATTTTTCCGGCCCAGTCGACGCTGATAAACATCGGTAACCCGGCGCTTGCCTCAAACAATGATTTTATTATCGCCTATGATTATGTAGACGAATACGGTAACGTATTTACCCGAACCGCTAATCTGGAAACAGGAGAAACCGGACAGGTCAATTATAATGGCATGACGCTTTCGTATCCTGATTTTTCCCCCGATGATGATGCCGTCATCTTTCAATACAATGATGGAACCGATGATTATGTCTACGTTACCGGCCTTCAAAACGACGGCCTCAATGGAGACAATGATTTTATCCAATTTTTGGTTAACGCGATCTATCCACTCTGGATACGCCAGGGACAGCGACCACAAACCGCGGTGACAGCAAGGGAAGCGGAAAACATACCTGCCGATTACCAGCTGATGCAAAATCACCCCAATCCCTTTAACAACAGTACGACGATCGAGTATTCACTCTCTGCGGCAGAACATGTCAATCTATCTGTTTATAATACATCAGGACAATTGGTTAAAGTGCTGGTTGAAGAAGAAAAAGGGAAAGGAAAACACCGGATTCTGTTCGATGCCTCCTCAATGGCGAGTGGTGTCTACTTTTACAGCCTTTTGACATCCGACGTTATGTTACAAAAAAAGTTATTACTTGTCAGATAGTATCGCCTGAGTTCAGGATTGTTTATTTATCAATACGATTCTGAAAACAAAAACACCAGTTGATAGAGAGTATTATGTAAAACAACTGGAAAGGTTGCCCAAATCGCCATTTTAAAAAACAAGGATTGATCCTCAACAGCGTTTAGATTGAGAGTTCATCCTCTGCCTTGCGGTTTTTCTATACCCAGATCTTTTGCCATTTGCGTCCGAATGCTGTCTTCATCAATGCTGACGACCTGGCCATTCAGGTGATCGGGACTCGTTTTGCACAGCCATAAAACCAGGTTTGCCGGATCCTGTGGCGAGCGCAGCATATCATTTTCATAATAGCCACGAAACCGTTCCACGGAAGGAAATTCATCCTCGCTTTTTGACCGTATCACTTTTTGCATAGCCGTTGAAACAATACCGGGATAGACGGAATAGGTCTTGATATTCAGGTCAGCCTGGCTCAGCTCATGCGCCAGTGTACGGTTCAGGTGATCCACGCCTGCTTTTGCAGCACAATAAGCGCTCCATCCGGCTACCGGATGCGAAGCAGCGCCGCTCGATATAAAAATAATTGTACCGGACCCTTTTTCCACCATATCGGCAAGGGCGATATGGGTTGTCAGAAAGGCGCCGCTAAGGTTGACATTGATATTTTTTTGCCAGGCTTTGGCATCGCATTTCCAGCCCGGATTCACCGGTTCGATGACACCGGCATTAATGACGGCGATGTCCAGTTTTCCCAGCTGCTGCTGCACTGTTTGTTTTAGTTCCAGTAGCTGATCATAATCTGTCACATCAGCGGCCAAAGCCAAAACGCGGCCGTTTTTTGCCCGGATTTCCTGCGTGGTTTGATCGAGTTCGCTTTGCGTACGCGCAATGATGACAACCGAAACGCCTGCACCTGCCAGTGTTTCGGCAATCGCTTTACCGATTCCACGGCTACCACCGGTGATAAGCGCAATTTTATCTTTCAAATGTTTTACCTCTGGTTAATAGGTGATTTACGGTCAAATGAGAATATCCTCTTTCCAGCCCAGCTTGATCAGATCGATCTTCGCTACATCTGCAGTGCCGAGGTGGTGACGCGTATCCGCCAGCTCTATGTGCTTTGCCGGGGGATTGAGCGGCCTTTCTTCGCCGAAATGGACCCTGCGTTTGGTCTGCATGATCCGCATACCAACCGAATCGACAGCAACAGCCAAAATATCTCCATGAGCAGAAAGACCACTCTATTGATTTTTTGCAATTAAAAAGGGATCTGAATTTTGGCTTTTGTAATAGGTTTGCGTGAATGTTTTTTGCGCCTCCAGACGATGTTTTTTGTCAGGATATTGAGCACCCTGACCGATGGATAGATTTTCTTTTTCACGCGAATGGGAAAAAACGCCATAGGCATTTTTGGAATTGATCATATCAAAAATATCGACCAAAATATCGGGTTGATCGGGAGCAGTATAGATTCGGTTGAAAACCTGTCTGAAACCATAGGAGAGGTAGAGTTCGGCACCCCCATCGATGTAATCGTAGAGATTCTTGGTGCCATAAAGATGATCAGGGCCGTCCTGCTGCCAGCCGGGTAGTGTTTGCGGCAGCAAGGATACTAT
>CAZSOP010000402.1:0-4253 GCA_964608385.1 uncultured Cytophagia bacterium | reverse complement strand
AGCGCTCTTGGCGAGCTTGGCGGTTTTGGGTACGCATTAACCGGATGAGCCAAAAAACCGCAGAAGAATAGAACTCTATTCTTCTGCGGTTTTATCAATCCGGACAGTACTTTTCACCTCTAGTCGTCTGAATTTCGATTTCGCTCAAAGGTGATATCCCTCGCATCCATCAGCCGATAGATCGTCTTGCGATTCAGGCCGGCGGCATCAGCGACTTTGGTTATATTACCGTTATATTTTTTGAGCAGCTTTTCGATATAGTTTTTCTCAAATTCATCGATAATTCTCGATTTTGCTTCCTTGAAATCCAGCTCGGTATCGGCATTGACGAAAACTTTTTTCGATGAGGGTCTGTATTTTTCCGGTAGATCCTCTACTTTTATGACCGGTTTTGTTGCCAGAGCGATAAGTTGCTGTATCAGAGCCTGGAGCTCCCGCACGTTTCCGGGCCAGTCATGTTCATGAAACATCATCATCACATCATTATCGATTTCCTCAACTTCAACCAAGCCCGTGCTTTTATAGAGCTTTAAAAAATGATAAGCGAGAATGGGAATATCTTCCTTGCGTTCGCGCAAAGGAGGAATGTTGAGCTGTATAACATTCAAACGGTAAAAAAGATCTTCGCGCATTTTGTTCTTTTTCACCAGTTCTTCAGGATCTTCATTGGTGGCACTGACAAAGCGAACATCAATAAGCCGCTCCTTGACACTGCCAACCCGTCTCACTGTTTTTTCCTGCAAAACACGCAATAATTTATGCTGGGTGTCAAAATTCACCTCACCGATTTCATCCAAAAAAATGGTTCCCTTGTCCGCTGCTTCAACCAATCCCTCTTTGTCCGTATTGGCACCTGTAAAAGCTCCTCTGACATGACCGAAAAGCTCAGCTTCTAAAAGGTGATCCGGAAGCGTACCAACAGCAACCGGCACAAACAAATTATTTTTTCTCGGACTGTAATAGTGTATTCCTCTGGCCAGAACTTCCTTGCCGGTTCCGGTTTCACCTGTTATTAATATAGTCGCATCAGTTTGAGAAACCCGTTTGGTTCTGTCGAATAGAGTCTTCATGTTGCTACTGGCTCCGACAGCACCATAGAATCCGTTATCGCCGGAAAAATCCAGGGTGTTGCGGAGGTAGGTGTTTTAGCGCTGAATACGTGCAAACTTGACCGCCCGCTCAATGGGTAACAAAATATCATGGTGTACTTTGACTTTTTGAATAAAATCAAAAGCCCCTTTTTTAAAGGCTTCAACGGCATTGGGAACCGTACCATATCCGGTATAGAGTATGACCACGGCATTGGGATCTATATCCCGGGCCGCTTCCAGTAAATCGATTCCCGCTGTTCCGGTCTCCATTTTTAAATCCGTTAATATGACAAGGGGATCTTCCTTTTTGATCATTTCCAGCCCCTGAGTTCTGGATGTCGCTCCAATGCATTTATAATTGGCGCTTTTTAGTAATTTCATTATTGTTTCCAGAACTTGCTTATCATCATCGATAACCAGTATCTTGTTCGAATATTTTTTCGAATTACCCATTTTTCTATCCTCTCAAATTTTAGGTATCGGTAGTGTTAAGGTGACTGTTGTATGTTTGCCCTTATCAAGTTTTATTCTTCCATTGTGATTTGAAATAACATTATAGGTTACTGTCAGACCCAATCCGACATGACCCTCTGATTTAGTGGTAAAAAAAGGATCAAAGGGACGATAGAGATTATCGACTTGAAACCCTGCGCCGGTATCCTTGATCTCAATAACGACATTTTCTCCTTGATGGTCGGTACAGGCATTAACTGCAATTTTACCACCATCGGGCAAGGCTTCGATTGAATTCCGTAAAACATTTATCAAAGAGAGTTCAAGCGTAATTTCATTGCCCAGTATATAGGGCAAGTTCTTGTCGATTCTTAAAGCATAATCTATCTTGCCACTCGTTTCCAGCAACTTGACAAGCTCGACTGATTTTTCAATAATATTTCCAATATTCACCAGGCGATAAGTATGCGGCTGTTCCTGCGTAAAGGCTTCGAATGAGTTGGTCAGAACGGAAAGAGAGTAAACCTGTTCCTGCAGAGCCTGAATTTCCTCACGCAATCGCAAAGGCTCCACCGAATTGAGATCCTCCAAAAGCAGTGCACCGATTTGATTTAATATCGCTGCCAGAGGATTATTGAGCTGATGAGCCAATTTGGAAGCCAAAGATGAAACCGTTGCCATCTTTTGCCTGAGATCTTTTTCTTCTTCCCGATCTTTTTGCGCCTGGATATTTTTAAAAACGATCTCCACACCGTCAATAAGTTTATTGTCGGCAATCGGAGCAATCGTAATCAGGAAATAGTCATTTTTTTTAAACTCGGTTCGGAGTTTCTTTTCTTGAAAGCTGGTTTTACCTTGCATCAATGCCCGATGGACATCCCGCTCCATCATTTTCCATAATGTTTTATGAAGCTGAGGAAAAAATATATTGTTTTTGATTTTATCAAAAGGCTTGATTTTATCCTTTACATCAGGATGATAATCAATAACCACAAATGAACTATCCAGATGAATAAACACGGTTTTTTCCATCATTTTAAACCTGCATTTCTGTATAGCGACGAGGTAATTCCACAGTGATAACAGTACCGTCCTTTACCTCGCTCATAACCTTTAAAAAGCCGTTATGACTTGTTATGATTCCCATCGCAATAGTCAATCCAAGACCGGCCCATTTTTCATCTTTGGTTGTGTAAAAGGGTTCAAATATCTTCTCATGCCGACCACGTGGGATTCCTTTACCAGTATCGCTGATTCTGATACTGAATTTTTCTTTGCCTGCATTGATGTAATCTACGTTTATGTGAACCTGGCCCGTTTCACCACATGCTTCCAGACCATTCATGATAATTTCAAAAATTGCCTTCTCAATCCTTGCTTCGCAACACTCAATTAAGGGCAAATCAGGCGGGTAATTGGTCGTAATGCGAACCGATTTATGCGGTCGCTGTATGTCGGCGATTAAAATTGCCTGATGAATGATATTTTCAAGCTTGTCTTTGGAAACATCGTCTCGTTTGTGATTTTTCAAATCACCGATATCATCGATGATCTCGGAAATGCGTTTTGAATGTTTTTGCATGATATCTATATGATTCTGCAGTTCATGTATGTCATTACCGGAGCCCAGATCATTGCGCAATAATACCAGCTGATTGATTACCGGCCCAAGAGCATTATTTAAATCATGCGCAATGCGACCGGCGAATTGACTGAGATAACGAACCTTGTCCACCTGACACTGGTGGAATATCGGACCCGAATTGGTGCTCTGTAAAAGAACATATTCCTGCCCGCTTCCATAGCTAACGCAGGAAAGCGAAAAAGAGAGATTGCCGCCAGGGTCCATCTCTACTGCAAAACGACGCTGCTGCTGATCATGAAAACAGGAATCAATCTGCCGCTTTAGTCGACTCTGATCTTCCTGAAAAACAAAACTGAATAATGAACAAAACGATAGTTGAGCATAAGAGATATTAAAATAATCCACAAAAGCCTTGTTGGCCATTACGATTTTATAAGAGTCATCGACAAAAATAACCATCTGAGGCATCAGATCGATAAAAGATTCGATGGCCTTAAGAATCGATACAGGAGCCTGAGATGATTTTTTTTCCTCAATAATTGTTGCAACAGAAATAACCCGCTTGTTCCTCACAAGTGGAATGAGCTCAACCTCAACACGCTCTCCATGGATCGTAGACGAAAATTTTCCTCCTCCAAACTCCGATTTCTCATCATAAAGTTGCTTGATTCGACCACCAATACCGCTCTCATATAGTAACGGGTGATCGAAAATCGATGACTGAATAACATTGACAAAACTCTTTGCCAAGCGAGTTCGATGATGGTTCACCCAGATAATTTCGCCATGTTTGTTGGTCAAAATTATCAAAGAAGAAATACGACGCAAAATCTTGCCAGTGAACAATTGTCGAATATCCATGGGATCGCGTGGACTGAGAAAAGTCTTTCGCATCAACTATTCCCCAACATTATCTGTAAAAACCCTGAAGGATGCGAAAACAAAAAAGGTAGGTTGCCGGTTCAAATCAGGTCTGTATTAATCTCTTGTCAAAAAGATACGACATATGTCCCTAAAAAGCAACAAAAAATTTAAAATTTTTTGATATTTTTCAAATTTAATCATATTTGAGACATTGTTGTCCCATGTCAGTAACTATTTTTCGCTTGTTTTTGTTAATTTTA
>CAZSOP010000401.1:0-4259 GCA_964608385.1 uncultured Cytophagia bacterium | reverse complement strand
GGGAGAACGGTATCGGGGAAAATGGTATCGTCCGGCTGCAGGCACGGTGATTCCATGGCGTAAACTACTGATGATAATAGATTTAGGCGCTGCAGTCCATGACAGGTGGGTGAATGCGTTACGGTGATGTATTGTAAAGCAAAAAATATGCTTTACAAGGGTTGTCACAATGGGGTGTCAGTCTGTCTTTAAAATTGGACACCACCGTCAGGGATTAAGCACAACAGCCCAAAAAAGCCATGCGCCCCCTGCCGGTAAAAAGTCAAAATTCAAACCATGGAATATCAGCGGGCAGGATGAACGACGGTATCTCAAACAGGTAAAAGGAGGACAACATGAACAAACTGTGGCTAACTTTTGTGTGTATGTGTGTATTAGGTGTATCGGCATATGGACAGTTGATCGTTAAAAACAGCAGTGACATTCAATTGATGAAAGTGGATACCGATGCCAATGTGGTGATCGGTACGTCCGGGCAGGTGGGATCATTGATCAATATGGGTGATGCCACAGTCCAGGGACAAATGGGCATTGGAGGAGAACCCTATGGTATTCCTTCTTATGCACCAACTCAACTCAGCATTGAAACAAAAGTTTCCGGTCAATTTGAAGGTCATGAACAGGCCAGAGGACTCAGCATCATAACCAATCCCAGGGCGGATATGTTTACCGGGAACGGGAGTGTTATTGGATTGTTTAATTCTTCCCTGTTACAAGACGGAGCATCAGGATTGGTTCTCGATGAACTGCACAGTGCCCAGCTACAATACGGATCCCGATTTAATTCCGACGGGGGCATAATCAACTTGGAAGCTACATCATACCCTCCCTTTTCAAGTTTTAAAATCAATTCAATAACTTGTTCAATATTATTTCCACTACCAAATTTCTTAAGAACTTTATAATCATGATCATAACCATTTGCAACATTATTTTGCTGACTAAGCACAGGATTATAAGAAATTTCATTTACTTCTACCCTACCAGGTCCACTAACAAAACCATCATTAAGGTGCATTACTTTTCTAACATTATCTCCCATTCTTATAAGATAAAGACCTGTAGAAAGATTGCTAAAATCAAAAGAATATTTAGATTCTCCGGGTCTAACATCAGTCGCACCAAAAGTATTAACTCTTCTGCCCATGATATTGTAAACAACAATCCGTGTTTCAGCAGGTGCCATCACATCGATATTTGTCACATTGCTGAAAGGATTAGGATAATTGGGTTCCAGAATAAAGTCGTTGGGAAGGCTTGAGCCGAATTCTGGTTGCGAGTGCACGCTGGTGGCCAGGCGCAGCAGCCGGCCGGTGGCGTCGGTCAACAGGGTGTCTGGCGGCTGGTTCTGGAGTGTGACGATGCCCCTGACGCCCGGTAGGGGGGTGGCCTCCAAATAGTCATACACCGTGATCTTGAGCACCAGTGTATCGTCCTCGTTTACCACATAGCGCGGCCAGGATTGGGCCAGAGTGTGCTGGGAAATAAAGGTAAAAAGAATGGACAAGAGATAACCGAAACGGATCGATTTTTTACGTGGCATGCGTCTGATCCCCGATAAAGACGTGAAATGATTTTAACGAACAGGCAAAAATTATCAATTCCATTATATATTATGATTTAGCACCGTATATGCAAGGGAAAAATAAAAGATTGGTTGTCGGGTGTATTTGACAATCACCAAATTTCAGGGTTTGGTATAAAAGAATAATGGGTAATTTAGATATAACATAGATATTTTTCAAGTCAGGTTAAAAAATATCCACGGTTTTTTAAACAGACTCCCTCGCCTCTCTAAACCGCCCTTTCAGGACTCACAAACAAAAGCCCCACCGGGACGACTTTTCTGTTCGGCCCGCGCGGAACCGGCAAGTCCACGTTTTTAAAGCATCATTATCAAAATGCGCTGTGGATCGACTTGTTGATGGCTGATGTGTATCGGACGTTGTCGGCGTTTCCCGAACGTCTCAAAAAGCGGGTCGAAGGCAATCCGGATAAAAATATCATCATCATCGATGAGGTACAGAAAATCCCGGATTTACTGGGCGTTGTGCATGCGCTGGTGGAACAGCACAAGGACAAACAATTTATCCTGACCGGCTCCAGCGCCCGCAAGCTCAAACGAACCGGCGTAAATTTGTTAGCGGGACGCCTGCATTATTACACCATGCATCCTTTTATGCTTTCCGAAGATGTGGATTCGTCTTTTGATGAGGCGCTCGATCGCGGACTGGTGCCGGTTGTGGCCAAAAACCCTGAGCCACGTGCGACGTTGGATGCGTATGTGTCGCTTTATGTGCAGGAAGAAGTGCAGCAGGAGGGTCTTGTCAGGAATATCGGCGCTTTTAACCGTTTTCTCGAATCGATCAGTTTTTCTCATGGTGCGCAGCTCAATATCAGCAATGTTGCCCGCGAGGCGCAAATCGAACGCAAAGTCGTCGAGAACTATATTCATATTCTGCAAGATATTTTATTGGCCTACCGAATTCCGGTGTTCACCAAAAAAGCAAAACGGACTGTTGTTTCGCATCCCAAATTTTATGTGTACGATTGCGGTGTCTTTCGTACCCTGCGTCCCGGGGGGCCTTTGGATAGGCCTGAGGATATTTCCGGGGCGGCACTGGAAGGGCTCGTGGCGCAGCATTTAAATGCGTTTCTTGCCTATGGTGCTGAAAAAAATGATCTGTATTATTGGCGTACCCAACGCGGTGTTGAGGTTGACTTTATTCTTTATGGAGAAAGCGGTATAACCGCCATTGAAGTCAAGAATGCCAAACAGGTGCACAACCAGGATTTAAAAGGATTAAAAGCCTTTCGCACGGATTATCCCCAGGCACAATGTGTTTTATTGTATCGGGGAGATGAGAAACTGTTGATTAATGACGTGTATTGTTTGCCGGCTGATACATTTTTTACGTTTTTCACGTTCCCACATTCCCCTGTTCATCCGTTCAATGCAAACTCGCTCCACAACAACCGGTGATCAGAGATATAGTAGCGCATGTAAGCATTGAACTGCGTGGCGGTGCGGGATTCCCAGAGATCGCCGAACAGGGCGCCGTCGAAATCAAACACGCCGGCGGCGCCGGTAAATGCGCGTTTGGTGGGTCCGGGAAAAAAGGCGATCTGGTCATAGGCCGCATCGGTGCTGATGGAGGAGCCGATCTCTGTCGAGTGATCCGGCAGATGCAGCCCCCGTTTTGTCAATGCCTTGTAGATCGCGTCGTCCGGGTCGACCTTGGGTAGGTTGAAATCGCCGAGCACGATGATATTGTCGGCATAGCGGTATTTGGATCGCCGTCGCAGATCGGCCCAGCGGGCCACCGCATAGGTCTCCAGACTGCGGCGCTGAATGGATTCCAGGCTGGTATCGCCATAGTACAGATGCACGTTGACCAGCATGAATCGGAAATCCCGTACCACAAAAGAGGCGAGGTAGGGATTGCGGTCGAATCCGACAAAATTTTGTGTGACATTTTCCAGGTTGATATCTTCATGATCTGAAGGGGGAATCGCGATCTCGCCGACTTTTTCCAGCAATTTTACCTTGGTCGCATCATAATAAAACGTCAACCGCTCATTGTTGCCGGCCTTGTCGGAAAACAGGGCCTGATAGCTGTGCGGTAGATGTGCTTGTACGGCGTGCAATCCCTCGAGGTTGTCGTTCACTTCCTGCACAGCAACCAGATCGAACCACGAGATCATTTCAGCGATGATCTGGTAATCTATGTCGCGCCGTTTTTGCAGTCCCAGATTGGCGATATTCCAGGACGCGATCAACAGTGTATCCGGCCGGCGCGCCGGAATATCCCGGCCCGGACGTGTACGGCGATAGTGGGTGAGCACGTCGATCTCTTGTGCCGGGTCGTAATCGTGCTCGAAACGGGGTTTGGGGAATGCAGGCATATCAAGCCTCCGATTGGGAAAACGTCCATCCTAGAGTAACTTTGCGTCCTTGCGTGAGGGGTTTGATGGTCTATGCATTCTAGTTCAACAACCGGCTTTGTTTCGGAAATCCCGTCATGATGGCAATGATCGTCACGCCGGCCAGTAAAAAGCAATAGAACATATTACCCACAATGGATATGGGTGATAATTTGGCAATCGATCCGGCCAGCAGAATTTGGGCGCCATAGGGGATAATGCCCTGAAACACGCAGGAGAATATATCCAGCAGGCTGGCACTGCGGCGCGGATCGACCTCGTTTTTCATGGCGATCTCTTTGGCAATGCCGCCGGTGATGAGAATGGCCACGGTA
>CAZSOP010000400.1:0-4290 GCA_964608385.1 uncultured Cytophagia bacterium | reverse complement strand
GAGCCGGCGCTGATTATCATGGATGAGCCGACCAATCATATGGACTTGCCGTCGATTTGGTGTATTAAAACCGCCCTCAAAAAGTGCGAAATCGCCATGCTTCTGGTTAGCCATGACCGGATATTTCTGCGACGCGTCGTTTTTCGATATTGGCAGATTAAGCAGACCAATGATGGGAATTTTTTAGTTGTGAATGTTGATTATTTTTAATGCTTTTAAAAATGGCGGTTTGCCGAGCCTGGCGATGGCTGTCGTTCATGATCGGAAACTCATATACAGTCAGGGAGGAATAGAATTCTGATACCAAGGGAATGGGCTTGGGCTATTTTCGACATCATTGCCGATTATATTGTTACAGCGATCAATAAAAAAAACCCCGGCCGTTTTGGCCGGGGCATGTCAAAAACTTATTTTTTGACGACTTTGCTGGCTTGTAAGCCTTTCGGACCTTGCTCGATTTCAAACTCGACCTGATCGCCTTCATCCAGCGTCTTGTAGCCTTCGCCTTCGATTGCATTGAAATGAACAAAGACGTCTTCGCCTTCTTCTCTGCTGATAAAACCATAGCCCTTGGAGGCGTTAAACCATTTGACAGTTCCTGTTTCCATTGAATCAATCCTTCTAAAAAGTAAACATGTGTACATCTCGTTTTCCACTTAAAAAAAAATCGTCTCGAATAGCTTGTACCATTCTCCACGATTTATTTTGACTTAAATACCAATCTCTTGAATATCTGCGGAAAAAAAGCGTACAATAAATTAACCACCTAATATACTATTTCTTGCCTGGAAAAGCAATAGATTTTTAATTTTTTTTTTAGCTACCACTGATTTTCTGCCTGCGATGTCAAAAGGCCGTGTCGGGAAAAACGCTGCTTTGATCGACAGGCTGGATAGGGAAGAAGATTTTTACAACCTGTACGATTCAGCAGAAATAGACTCGTTCTTTGAAAAGCCAAATTATATCCGCTGCTACCGGAATCCTATTCCATTTTGGGCTGCCGGGAAATATTATTACTTGACAATGACGGCCTAAACAATTATAATTACAATGTTTCATATTTTCCTCCAACTGAAGCTCAAGAGAAAGGTAGATGATCCATGTCAAAAAAATATGATATCATGGTCGCCGGTCATGTATGTCTGGATTTGATTCCCCGATTTACTACAACCAGCTCTGATAAAATCGAGGAGATTTTGACGCCCGGCAAATTGTTGAATGTGAAGGAATGCATTATCAGTACCGGTGGTCCGGTGTCCAATACTGGTATTGCACTGCAAAAACTCGGAAACAGTGTCAGCTTTTGTGCCCGCGTCGGCGATGATCCACTGGGAAAACTGACATCCACTTTGCTGGAAAAGAATGGGAATACCGAAGGTGTGAGACTGGCCGAAAATAGCGCCAGCTCTTATACGATTGCTTTGGCGCCCCCCAATATTGATCGAATATTTTTGCACAGCCCCGGCACCAATGACACTTTTTCTGCCGACGATCTTGATCAGGAATTGATATCCCGGTGCAAGCATTTCCACTTTGGTTATCCTCCCCTAATGGAAAAGATGTATGCCAGCAAGGGCGAAGAACTGGTCAGGGTGATGCGAACGGCACGTGAATGCGGCGCCATTACTTCCCTGGACATGGCTCTGCCCGATCCGGAATCGGTTGCCGGTAAAGCACCATGGGCTGACATATTGCAAAATGTTCTGCCTTATGTGGACATTTTTTTTCCTTCAGTTGAGGAAATTTTGTACATGCTCGAACCGGATGAATTCAAGCGAATGAAAAAGCAGCATCAAAATGCTGATCTTCTCGATTTTATTGAATTTGATCTCTATTCGGAGCTCTCCGGGCGTTTACTGGCTATGGGAACCCATATGACCGCTCTCAAGGCAGGGCACAGGGGCTTTTATTTCAGAACAGCCCGGCATGATGATTTTGATCTCCTCTGTTCCGACCTTCTGGAAAACTGGAACGAGCGCGAACTCTTTTCGCCTGCTTTTCAGGCTCAGGAGGTGGCGAGTGCTACCGGTTCAGGAGATTCCTCCATCGCCGGCTTTTTGTCTGCTTTTATTCGTAATAAAAGTCTGGAGGAGTGCGTCAAATTCGCCTGTCTCGTCGGATGGGAAAATGTTCAGGCATTCGATGCCATCAGCGGCGTTAAAAGCTGGGAAGATACCGAAAACCTGTTGCAGAGCGGTAAACTGGAGATGCATTCCATCGATCTTGGCGACTATGGCTGGACCTGGAATCGGGACGCTAAAGTCTGGAGCGGCCCTGTAGAGAGCGATAAATAGAGCAACCCTTTCAAAATGCCCCCGTATATACTTATATTGGCGGGCATTTTTATCTGATCATGGGAATGGCATTATTGGTCAATGTATTGTAATATACTTTATCAACCACTATGAACGCCAGAACCAAACCACCATTTATTCCTTTACATGATCAAGTATTCAATTAAAAAGTGCTATGGATTAACAAATAATTTGATGTGTTTATAAACAATGTTTTTGATACAATCCCGGCCGCAAAAAAATCACAAAGCCCGGGCGGTATATGAAGCGGGGTAGATAAAACAAGGTGATTTTAAATTTGATTAGCCGATTAAAAAAAGAGTGAATTCGTTCTAATATGAGAGAATAACCATGGATATTCTGGATAAGATTGATTTTTCTCCGGATGCGGAAACGATTCGACAACAAGCTCATATCGCAGCGGACTCGGAAGATGACGCGGAGCTTTTAAAATTAATCGAGTTGTCAAAAAAAATCGGCAAGCCCAAAGCGGTGTATACCGTATCCTATGTTACTGAAAGAAACGAGGATGCGCTGCAGATCGATGATGTCGTCTTTAAGAGCAGAACGCTGGCTCTTCACCTTAAATCTGTGGAGCGCGTCTTTCCCTATGTTGCCACCTGCGGACATGAGATGGATGAGGGATTCAAGGATGACGGCGATATGCTCAAGGCGTTCTGGTGGGATTTGATAAAACAATCCATGCTCGATAGCGCCAATACTGCATTGCATGAACATTTGAAAGATACCTATCGTCTCGGCAAGACAGCTTCCATGCAGCCGGGGTCAGCTGATGTTGCGGTTTGGCCCATCGAGCAGCAAAAAGTACTGTTTGCCCTTTTGGGCAATGTGGAAGATAAACTGGGTGTTCACCTCACCGAATCCTGTTTGATGATCCCCAACAAAACCGTTTCAGGAATATATTTTCCCACTGAGACGAATTTTCGCAGTTGCGAGGTATGCCGAAGACAAAACTGTTCTTCCAGACGGGCCCCTTTTAATGAAGCGCTCTGGCGGGCGATATTGTGTTTTTTTTAGCAAAGTTTTTATGCAATGCTTCAAGGTGAATGAAAATTCTGTTTATAAAATAATAAACCCCTGTATTCCTCAGTGTTGCGTGGTGAATAAAATTTTTTAAAGAGCATTCACCACAGAGGTCCCGGAGAACCACAGAAAAGCAAATCTTTTAGGCAGCGCCGATGCTTTGTGAGGTTACGTTTTGATTTTCGAAAGGACGTTGAAAAAAAGGTCCTGTATTTTTCAATACAAGACCTTTTATTAAGGGTTGTATTTTTGTGTTACCAGGAACGCGATCTCGATCGGTGAGAGCCACCTCTGCCACCACCACCACCTCTGCGTCCCTGTGATCGCTCCTTTTTAGGCCGGGCTTCGTTTACAATCACTTGTCTGCCTTCCAGCTCGGTCTCATTGATTTTCTGAATCGCCTTCTTTGCTTCCTCTTGAGAAGGCATGGTAACAAATCCAAAACCACGAAGTTCGTTTGTGTATTGATCTTTAATTAATTTAATTTCAGTAACTTCTCCGTGTTCTTCAAAAAGCTTGCGGACAGTTTCTTCGTCTGTGGATTTTGGCAGGTTGCCAATATAAATGTTCAATTTACGCTCCTTAAATTAGGATAAAAGTTGCCGGCTTTCGATATTGAGCTCATCTGATTCAGAAAAGTTTTACGAATCACCCAAACCGGTCTGGTTAACCTTTAAATGTATGATAAATAATCAAGTAATCCTAATGATATCGTCACCGCTATGAATAAAAACCAAGCTAGTCGATTTCCAGGTTCGCATACCGCTCTTTGCATTAAAGATATTCTACTTTTTAAGGCGGAAGCTTGATCATTCGACATGTCCGTTAATATTTCTTTCAAATAATTTACTGCTTAAATAACGAAATATGACTTTCTCTTGATATTGAGGCAAAAAACAAGGCTCATCCGGTTAATGCGTACCCAAAACCGCCAAGCTCGCCAAGAACGCTG
>CAZSOP010000399.1:3915-4302 GCA_964608385.1 uncultured Cytophagia bacterium | reverse complement strand
CAGCGTTCTTGGCGAGCTTGGCGGTTTTGGGTACGCATTAACCGGATGATCCAAAGTAAGCAAGATAAGGTTTTGTTTTCATTACAAGGTTTAAGCGTTCGCCTTTTTGCTTTCAGTGGACACACTATGCCCTGTTGCCCCTTTTTTATTTTCATCAAGGCTTTGCCCTTAATGTTTGGGAGTGAGGTGCTGCAGGGTAAGATTAAGTTCAACGCCTGTGCCGGTGGGTAAAAGCGACCACTCTGTTTTGAAACCGGATAGAGGTGAACTGAGATTTATTTTTTCAAAAACAGTCCTGTCCAGCCATGGAAAAATCCATTTGCTGGTAAAATAACTCGCGAGGGTGGCAATGCTACCTGAACCGCCGTCATTCCAGGAAAAACCGTC
>CAZSOP010000399.1:0-3905 GCA_964608385.1 uncultured Cytophagia bacterium | reverse complement strand
CCCCCCAAAAAAAAACCCCCCCCCCCCGCCGATAAAGCCGACATCTTCCCAGTGAAGGTAGCCATCTTTAAATTCCCACACCCATACACATAACAGGGTATAGAGCAGGGCTTGTTCATTGACGCGCGTATTTTTATAAAATGCCCAGTACAAGCCTCCGGATCCGGCAAAATGAACCAAATAGGAATTGCGGTTTGTGAGCAGATTTTTCCAGGAAAGATTTTTGTCTTCTGCTAACCGCCATTTGTGGTGTATCTCCCCCTGATACGCCAGTAAGCCGAGAGAGAGCAGGGTGGTCTCGATGAAGAAAAATTGTGCCTCTTTATTGCGCCGCACCCATTGAAACGTCAGGTCAATGGCGTCTTCGGCGAAAAAGCCGACCCAGTACCCCTTCCATTCCTTGTCGAACTGCCAGGGTTTTAGGGTTATCCCTTCAAATGTATCATAGGAAATGAGTTGATAGCTCAATGCCGCTACTCCAATTCTGCTCAGTGTTCCTTTTAAAGAGTAGGGTGAGATATGAAAAAGGTCTCTGGTAATAGCCCGGCTGTAGGCATTTGCGGCCAGACCCAGCGCGGCTCTGGCGCCGGGAGCGCTCTCATCCTTGAGCAACTCCCGTTGTGAGTGTTGTGACCAGCTTGAGGAAATACAAAGCAGGATAACAAGGATCAATTTTTTCATTATACAATCTCCTGATGTTAAACCAACGCCTGCAGAAAAGCATCAGGCAAAGGATGATCAGGATGCAAGGGCTGCCGGCAGCAAAGTTGTGCCTGGATGTTGGATCCTTTCTATTTTATGAATTCAAAGCTATATTCGCAAGCGAAAAATATACTCTACTTTTTGCGCACATAGAAAATCCGGTACATTGCCGGAACCACAACCAGAGTTAGGAATGTGGCAAATCCAAGCCCAAAGATGATGGTCCAGGCCAGAGGATTCCAAAAAGCGACATTGTCACCGCCAAAATAGATCTGCGGGTTAAGACGGGTAAACAAGGTTATAAAATTTATGTTCACGCCTATTGCCAGGGGCATGAGGCCGAGTATGGTCGAGAGTGCCGTCAGCAACACCGGAGTCAAACGAGTGGCCCCCGCATTGATGATACCGGTGATTTTATCTTCTTCCTGCTCCATTGCCGCATCTATATAATCGATCAAAATAATGGCGTTTTTAACCACTATACCGGCAACAGCAATGATTCCCATTCCGGTCATCATGACCGAAAAATCGAGTTGAAAAATGGTAAACCCTAACAGCACGCCGATAAAGCTGAATAAAATTTGCATCACGATAATCAGCGGTTTTCTGAGTGAATTAAACTGCGCCACCAGGATGATCAGTATCAATGCAACTGCAATGAACAGAGCCTTGACAAGATAAGTACCGATTTCATTTTGCATTTCCTGTTCGCCGCTAAAACGCACGGAATACCCGTCAGGTAAATCAAAACTATTCAATGCCTTGTTGATAGATGCAATAATTTCATTGGCATTATAGCCGGTCTGAACGTTGGATGACAGGGTGATAACACGGTTATTGTCAATTCGACGAATGCTGCCATAGGTAGAGGTATAGTCAGCGTTGGCAACAGCTGAAATGGGTATTTGATTGACGCTGTTGCCATTTCTTGACGGTACCAGGAGTTTTTGGCTTAGCAGGACTTGTACATTGTTGCGATAGGGCTCTGCCAGGCGTAACCGGATCGGGTATTCATCTTCGCCATCGCGAAAAGTGGATACCTCTTTGCCATATATGGCGGTTCTCAGGGTTGAACCGATGTATGCCGTGCTGAGACCGTATTTGCCGGCCTTATCGCGATCGATATGCAAAATCATCTCTGGTTTGAATATTTCCATGTCCTGCTGCAAATCGGTTATTCCGGGGATATGCAAATCCGCGATAAAGGATTCGAGTTCGGCACTGAGTTGCACCAGTTGGTCGATATCCGGGCCGGAAATCTCAATATTAATCGGCTTACCGGGAGGCGGCCCCATAATGTCACGCTCTACATTTACTTCTGCAGCCGGGATATCCTGAAGTTTTTGCCGTATCTCGTTCAGATATTCTAACGTGGATTTTTCGCTGTGGCGGTATTTATATTCCACAAAGGATACGGTTACCTTGGCCAGTTTTTCCTGCGTTGTTCGGTCGAAAATGCCGCTGCCGGCATTTACCGCTACATTGGTGATAACGGATTCCACATCCGGATTGTTCGGTCCCAGGATGTTGTTAATACGCCTTTCAACATTGAGGGCGACAGAGTTGGTCACATCGAGATCGGTGCCTTCAGGCATGGTGATATAGACGTAGATATAATTGGGATCCCCGGTCGGCATAAAGACGATTTTGGGGGTGGCCACGCGCAGTAAGAAAATACTGAAAAGGAGAAGAAAAGCGGTTCCGCCGACGACCCAGTAAGGACGCCGCCCCTGCAACAGAACTTTTAATGTTTTACGATATGCAGACATGAGAACGGGGAGTATTCGTACCTGGAAAAAATCGATCATTTTTACAATAATGGTTTTGAGCAGCACGTAGAGCAACAATCCGATGATGATGAGATTTGCCGGCAACATCCAGCCGAGAATATAAAAAAGCACGGTGAAAAAGATGCCAAGAGCTGCTATCTTCCAGAATTTTGCCGGTAACCTGGTATGGCTGTTTTTATTCTGGTCGGACTGGCGTTTCATAAATGAGACGGCAAAGACTGGGTTAATAAAATAGGCCACGATAATCGAAGAGGTTAGTGTAATAATAAGGGTGATGGGGAGGTATGAAATAAATTTTCCCATAATACCGGGCATAAACATCAGCGGGATAAAAGGTGCCAGAGTGGTCAAGGTCCCGGTAAATACCGGAACCGCAACTTCACCGACTGCTCTTTTGGTGGCTTTGACAATCGATATATCGCGATTCTGAGTATAATGGCGATAGATATTTTCTACAACCACGATAGAATTATCGACAACGATTCCAAGAACCAGGATAAATGCCATCAACACAATAATGTTGAGGGTAAATCCGATTATGGGTAAAAGGCTAAAGGCGATGATCATCGAGAGCGGAATCGCAATTCCAACAAAAAAAGCATCAAGTTCGCCCATAAAAAACATCAGCACAAAAACGACAACGATAAACCCAAGAATAATGGTGTTAAAGAGATCGTTGACGGAATTTCGGGTTTGTGTGCTGCTATCGCTGGTAATTTTGATCTTGAGAGCGGGTGAAATTTGGCCTTTAAAATCAGAAATTTCTGATTTTATCTTGTCAACGGCGAGAATGAGATTTTTGCCGCTCTTTTTAATAATAGAAAGAGAAACAACTTGTTGGCCATCCATTCGTGCATAGCTCTGTCTCTCTTCAAAATCATCCAAAACCCGGGCAATGTCCTTAAGATAGATGCCATCTTTGAGAAGAATATTGCCGATTTTATTCGGATTTTTGAATTCTCCGGTGACGCGGAAATTTCGATTCATCCCATCGGTTTGTATCTGTCCGCCGGAAATAGTAAGATTCTCTGCCGCTACTGCATTTTCGATGGTGCTGAAAGACATACTGTTGATCTGCATTTTGAATAAATCGACATTAATCTGAATCTCTCTCTCCAGTGCTCCTATGATTTCAACTTTGGAAATCTCTTCCATCGCTTCGATTCGATCCTTTAGATCATCAGCATATTTTTTCAACTTTACCAGGCCCAGGTCTCCATAGAGATTGACATAGAGTATAGGAATTTCCGAGACGTCGATTTGCTTGAGCTCAGGTTCCTGGTATAAATCGGTGGGCAATTCTGTGCGGGAATCATCCATTGCTTTTTTAACGTCGAGATACGCTTTGGTCTCATTTACATTGACCTCAAATTCAACCACGATTAGCGAAACATCCTGCAGAGATTGGCTATT
>CAZSOP010000398.1:0-4304 GCA_964608385.1 uncultured Cytophagia bacterium | reverse complement strand
GCGAGGTAAACCGCCTCGTTCAGATTTTTTGATCCTTCGTCGCGTATCGCGCCAAGCACAATGGTGCCGGGGTCTATGGCGTTTAAAAAAGAGGCCAGGCTATCGGCATTCTCCGCCGATTTCCAGGTATCAAAGGTTCTCGATTGTAACACAGCGCCGCTGGCGGAATCCAGCAAAACCAGATTATGTCCGCGGCTTCCGTGATAAAGCCTTTCATTGTCGAGGGTAAAAATAGCATGATTGCCGTCACTATATCCGCCCGAATTGACCTCAATCTGACGCAACCGATGTTTTTCGCCGGCAAGGGGTTGAGATAATCCGTTCGAAATATCCCAGAAAACAATATCGGGATGGCCGAACCCATCCACAAACCAGCTTGATACCGTATCGGCAAAAACGAGCAGACCCTGATCAGCGGTCGTCAGTCGCGGGTATACAATTTCAATCCAGTCGAGATAAAACTGAGACCTGGCGCCTTCTATATCGCTCAACGAGCGTATTTCCAGACGGTTTTCGCCGGCGCCGAGCAGATCTGCAACCCGGATGTCGATGAGTTGCTCTTCGCGATCCTCAAAGGTAAAATCGTGGATCAACTCTCCATTTAAGAGAATATTAACATGATGATCCGGAGTTACAGGTGAAAGCGTGGTTCCGCGTAGTTTAATCAAAAGCCGGGCTGAATCGGCTTGCGGATACAGATGGGGCAGGGAAAAAGCATATCGAAAGCTGCCGCCACGATTGATGAAATACCATACCCAGCCTTCTCCGGCAACCGGGTCACTGTTTTGTATGTCCTGGTCCGAATCGCCCTCATAGTAATGATTATCCTCTTCAAAATGCTCTCTTGCAAAAATCCTGTTTTCAGGCGCGGAAGAATCGGGAGCAGTATCAACCGGCATATATCGGCTTCCCGCCTCCTTTCCCCAGGTGAGCCAGTAGACGTTGGTGTCGCTCAGGGCATGATAAAAGGTGCTGTCGCCATGGCGTCTCTCTGCATAGAAACGAACCTCGTCGGTGTCCTGCAAAAAGGATTCTTTTGCGCTGGTATAGAGTGGTTGCTCATCTCCCTTGCAGAAGAGTTGCAGGGTCTGCGGATCAATTGCGCTAATATCCACGCCCAGGTCTGCCAGGTCGGCACCGCTGAGGCTGTAGACCCGGGAGTCTGTGATCATTATTTTAACAGCCGGATAGGGCGGCAATGAAGATGAGACTTTTTCTGCTGCAGTAAAATCATAAGCGGATGGCTTTGCAAGAGCGGCACTTTGCAGCGACGGCAGAAACTGAACTCTGAATCGGATGTAGCGTAAAACGTTTATTTTCCCCTGAACCGGATTGTATCGTAGCGGATAGAGCGCTATTCGATGATGCAAGTGTTTCCGTCCGCCGGCGCTCTCATAAAAGATACGCTTGCGGGGATAAAAACCGGATTGATAATAACTCTCCCCTTCCTGATAAACGAGGTTTGCCGCTCGGTCGACATCCAGTTCCGGTGCCGGAACGATTCGCTGACAGGGCAGCACCTGAACGAGCGAATCCACCACGGTAACGGACGCGGTCATGCCCGGTGGCAGGTTGGGTAAAAACACGGCAAAGGGAAGCTGCGGCCGGCCTGCATTCTGTAAATATCCGAGTCCGGGTAAAACCGGTAAAGCATAAGAATTCGCATCCGTTTGAATCATCTGCCAGGAAAGCTCCGGGGCTGTCCATTCGACCAGCATACTGTTATGATTTTGCTGTACGATCGTAAAACCGGCGTCAGAAGCAGCAAAAAACAAAGGAGCCCGACAAAGCATCAGGCAGATAAATACCCTGTAAAAAATTTTGGGACGACGATTAGCCATATCATTACAAAGTAGATGCTTTTACAAATGAATGCAATAAAATTAATTTCGTTTTGGAAGCCTGCGGCAATCCTGCGGGATATCATGGTAACAGGGAAAGCAGTCTTATATCCGTATAGACGCTTTTTGCAACCAGAAAAGCCAGGATGCCCAGCAAGCAGGAAAGACCCACCATGCACATTGCCGCGCCGGCCTGGCTGAGGCCCAGGTTGACCAGACGATGGTGAATATGCTCGCGATCGGCGTGAAAAGGATGAATACCCCGGCGCAACCGCCTGATGATGGCCAAAACCGTATCGGTGATCGGCAACGCCAGCAACAGCACGGGAACGGCGAGAATAACCGAGCCCGGTGTAACGGAAGCAGCATTCAGCGATATACAGGCGGTTAAAAACCCGAGCATGAGGCTGCCCGAATCACCCATAAAAATGCGGGCCGGATTGAGGTTATAGCGTAAAAATCCCACAACCGCTCCAACAAGAATTACCGAAAGCGTAACCGCCAGAACATTTTGAAAAATCATTGCCACTGCAATGTTGATGACCGCGGTCATAACAACGACACCACCGGCGAGTCCGTCAAGCCCATCGATGAGATTGATGGCATTGGCCAGTCCGACGATCCAGAAGATACTGACGGGGTAGGATAACCACCCCAGCTCGATCCGGATCAAATTCGGCAGCACCAGAGCTTCCATACGCCAGCCAAAGTAAACCACGACAAAAGCGGCCAAAAGTTCCACCAAAAGTTTGAGATTACAATTGAGATCAAAGCGGTCGTCGAAACTGCCGAGGAGGAAAATCGCAAGGCTGCAAAACAACAGGCTGGAGATGGCGGCAATGTTTTGCATAAAATAGTCGTGTTGCAGAAAAGAAATGGCAGCGATTCCGGCACCAAATGCGATGGTAATAGCAGCGCCGCCGAATTTCGGCACCCTGCCGCGATGCAGGGTGCGATGATTTTCTATCGCCACCATATGGTGCTGCTGCGCAAATTTGCGGACAATCGGAGTCAGAAAAAAAGAAAATGCGAATGCTATAAATAAATAAACAGCTGTAAACAACATCTGTTTTCCTATATCATGTAATGCCAGGTTGCTATATTATTGTAAATGCTTCAAAATTTATACCAAAATTGCCGTATCTCCGGGAAACAGATTGCAAAAAAAAGCCTTAAGGATAATATTTACAATAACAAAAAAGAACGCCGAAACAAAAACGTTTTTTTTAAGAAACAATACAAATAAATAGTGTATCATTATAAATTGAGAGTATAATTAAGATACAGTTTCTGCGCGCCCGAACGGATGTGTATCCGCACCTCGTATCCCCATAAAATCCTGACATCAAATCCGGAAACATTTTTTGAGATCAAAAAGTCCTTTATCCTGACCCAAGCTGCATATAGAGAGTTTCGATCTGAGAAACCATGATCTCTTTGCTCCACGCTGATGGGTCGATGGACTTTGAACGTTCACCCATAGCTCTCATCAGATTCCCGTTATCGAGCAGATAGCGTACTTTATCGGTGAGAGCGTCGATATCGCCTACAGGAACAATATAACCATTAAATCCGTCATTAACAATTTCTCGTGCACCTTCAACATCAAAACTGACTATGGGTCTGGCCATCACCGCAGCCTGAACCAGTACTCTGGGCAACCCTTCCCACAAAGAAGTGAGAACAAACAGGTCGATCGCAGACAGAACCCGTTCAATGTCATCCCGGTAGCCGAGCAATGTGATCACGCCGGACAAGTTTTTCGATTCAATTTTTTCTTTTAAAAGCGCATAATCGGGTCCGTCTCCGGCGAGGTAAAAATGCACATTGTGGTTCGAGTGCAGCAACCGCTCTGCAAGTGAAATCAAAAAATCCAGTCCTTTTCTCGGTTCGAGTCGAGCCACCGTACCGATAACCGGTTGGCGGACCGGCGTACCCAATTCGTTTCTGATCCTGGTTCTGTTCTTTTCAATCGTATATGAATCCAAATCAAATTTTGACACATCGAATCCACTTCTGATGGTTACATATTTTCCCCGCTTGCCGATGTTTGCCGATAGGTATCTCTCCCGAAGATCATCACCTACAGTAATCAATTTTGCAGAGACCTTTTCGGCCAGTCGTTCCAAAATCCTGAACATAAACCGAGCCGGCGGATGCATTTGGAAATGAAATGTTGAACCATGCAGAGTATGAACAATAACCGGTACATTGGCGCACCTGGCAGCGAAACGCCCGAGAATTCCCGCCTTTGCCGTATGGGTATGAACAATATCATACCGTTTTTGTTTAATCAACTTGTAAATATAAATAAAGGCAAGAGCATCTTTTAACGGATGAATATTGCGGGTCAGATGTTTGTTCACCATAAACACATCAACCGGAAGGCTTGCATACCTGGAATCGTAATCCTCAGATCGGAAGAGCACACGTCTGAACTCCAGTCACGTGAAACGATCTCGT
>CAZSOP010000397.1:0-4308 GCA_964608385.1 uncultured Cytophagia bacterium | reverse complement strand
ACTCTTGACTCTGCTTTTCAATACCTCAGCAGAAGGAATGGTATCGGGACGTACACGGATATGATTTTTGACTTCCCAAACACCGATTGTATTTTCCGCATCATTTTCCGCTGCCATTTTGGCCTTGAGATTGTCAACAATACCGGAGAGGATAACCCGGCCTTTGTTGATCTGAACATTTATGTTGAAAGAAGCAAGACGTGGATCATAATAGAAGGCATCCTTGACAGCTTTTTTGATTTCCTTATCAGATGGGGGCAATGGCGTTACTTCTTTTTTGATCTCATCATCTGCCCACCATTGAACTTTTAAATTTTCTGCATTAACCAAATGGGTACCCATAACCCAGGCATCAGAGAGAGCACGTCTCGCTTCTCGTTCACTTCCAACTGTACCCTCGAGTTTAACGTTTCCATCTTCTACTGACACATCGATCAATGCTTCATCTACCCACATATCATATTTCAGACGTGCAAGGATATCCTGTTCTATGTCGAAATTATTTCGTTCGGCCTGATAGTTTACTGAGATGAGATTCTCCACTTTTTTGACACCGGACACCGATTTTACAACTTTTTCGGCCAACTCTTTTTCTTGATAAGATTGTACATTACCCTGCAACGTAACCTTGCCTTTGGAAACACTGGCTTGTGTCTGATATGAATCAGCTGCCGGGTCCTGCAATAATGCTTTCTGAATTCGTTCTTTTAATTCTGTGTCGGTTAGTTGCCTTGGTTTTACTTCAATCTGGTTAACAACCGATCTTACACCCTTAACAGTGGCGGCTATTTTCTCTGCGCGTTCTTTTGCCAAAATATTATCGACACTACTACTCAAATTGACGATGCCATCAATGCAGTTGACATCGATCAGATGGGAGGCAATCTGTTCATCGACCAATAATTCCGTTTCAACAGCAAAAATTATATCGCGGTCGCTAATCTCCTCAGCGCCAAAACCGCTCGATATGAAAACCATGCTGAAGACAAATATGAGAATTAAATTGCGCAACATTTTTCCCTCTTGTTTTATTTGCATCGTTTATTCTTACAATACAATTACAACAAGCATGCCAAGAAAAATGCTGGATAGATAAGTTATTTATTTTAAATCAATTAAAATGGCAGCACAAAATAATCACAAACGATAGTGATGTGAATAATTAGTACATTGTGTGCAAATATCAAAAACGGTTGTAAAGAATAGTAACATGTGATGGATTGGTGATGCGATTATGGCCTCTTAAAAAAACCATCATGTCAGCATCAGGTTCAATATTTTACGGGCAATGACTTTTCCGTTTTTGCCGACTTCAAGCACCGGACCGACGCAAGAGGGACAACCGGATTTACAGGAACAGTTTTGTATCAGGGTTAATCCTGCCTCGGCAACATCGCGATAGATATGGAATAACTTTTTACTGAATCCCACTCCCCCCGGATAGCGTTCCCAGATAAAAACCGTGGGTAACTGCCACATGGGAGCCTTGATCATGGCTTGTGTATAAATATCACCCGGATCTCCCATAACATAAAGGGGAACCACATTCATCAGGACATTGGCAAGTGCTTTGAGACCGTCACCCAACTCTTGTTGTTCGATGCGCAAACGCCGATGGCTATCGGCAGCAAAGGAATACCAAAATGATGTTGTATGAGTTTCGAGTTCCGGAAGGTGAATTTTCCCCCACCCTATATTTTCATGGCTGTTGAATTTAATTTTCTTATACATGGTCGCCAGATTGGTCACAGCAACTTCGCCATGGCCATAGCGATTTTCGTTTACTGAAGATTCCTGATGAATATCGAGTACTTTGATGGAGGTTTTGAGCTGAGCATCGGTATAATAATCTACTTTGACCTGATGTACGTATGCTTTGCGTCGTTCCCAGTCCAGCTTGTCGACATGATATTGCCGACTCGAATGGATATAAATGGCATCGTCATAAACAAAAAGCGGAGCTGAGAACAGATCAATTTCACCGATAACTTTTTCCTGAGGTTGCGAGGTATCGATAATGACAACGTTCTCTTCAGATGCATTTCGAAGCGAGACGGTTTCTGCGGGATACGTTTCCGCCATCCAGTGCCAGGTATTACCGGATTTATGCAGAACGCGATTCTCTTCGAGAAAAGCCAGAATATCGGATGTGCTACCTACTCCTTTTTCATTTTTAAAATCGCTGCCGAATAATTCATTCGTCTCGAAGGGAAGTTCAAACGCTGCACATTTCACATGACTCAGGAGCAAAACGAGGTTATCCGCATCTATAATACCGGATTCCGGTGAACTTGCGAAAAAATAGTCGGGATGATTCATTAAAAACTGATCCAGGGGAGAAGATGAAGCGACCAACACCGCTACTGATGTTTCCGAGCGTCTGCCGGCACGCCCGACCTGTTGCCAGGTACTGGCAAGAGTACCCGCATATCCAGCCATAATACAGGCGCCAAGCTGTCCGATATCGATGCCCAGCTCGAGGGCATTGGTGCTGACGATCCCTTTGATGTTGCCATTACGGACATTTTTTTCAATCTCGCGCCGCTGCAGAGGCAGATATCCGCCCCGATACCCCCGTATGAGATCGGGGTCCTTTTTCATTTTTCGCATCAGAGATTTTAAATAGGTCAACAGGATCTCAACACGGAGTCTGCTACGGGCGAATATGATGGTTTGTACCTGATGGCGAAGGAACAATGAAGCGACAGATTGAGACTCTATAATATAAGACCGGCGAATGCCCAGCTCTCTGTTGACCACAGGTGGATTGTAGAGGATGAAATGTTTTTTGCCGTGAGGTGCTCCATTGTTATCAACGAGCGTCACCGCTTCACCGATCACATTTTGAGCCAGTTCCACAGGATTGGCAATGGTCGCGGAGCAGCAAATAAAAACCGGTTTGCTGTTATAGAATTGACAGATTCTTTTCAACCGCCTGATGACATTTGCAAAGTGACTGCCGAATATTCCCCGATAATGATGGATTTCATCGATGACGATATACTTTAGGTTTTCAAACAGTTTTACCCACAAGGTATGGTGAGGTAAAATACCGCTATGCAGCATATCCGGATTCGTCACTACGATATGTCCTGAGCTTCTGATGGCTTTGCGGGCGGCTGGCGGGGTATCGCCATCGAAGGTATAGCTTTTGATATCAAAATTAAGGTCAGGTTTGATAATATCGACCAAGCGATGTAGTTCATGCACCTGATCCTGCGATAAGGCTTTGGTGGGAAATAAATAGAGAGCACGATTCTCGGGTTGAGATAAAATATCATTTAAAACAGGAGCGTTATAGCAAAGGGTTTTTCCGGATGCTGTCGGTGTAACCACGACACAGTTTTTTTGTTTAAGAACGGTTTCAATAGCGGTAGCCTGATGAGTATAGAGCTGCCGGATGCCGTGGTTCTGTAATGCCTTAACCATGACGGAAGAGAGATTTGACGGAAAGTCAGTGTAACGGGCACTTTTTTCCTCAATGGTATGCCAATGCGCGACATTTTGCATGAAATTTTGATCGCGCTGCATCGAGTCTATAATTTGGTCAATGGTCATTCGCAAGGTGCCGTATTGGATTTTGCTTTACCGGTTTCGCTTATCCACCAACTCACGGGCTTTGGTTAGATATTCTTCTTTTAGTGATGCAATCTTTGGATTCAATTTTATAGAGTCACGTATGGCGATCTTTGTAATATCCTGAGCAATAATATTGCGATTTTTATCAAGACCTATCTCGACAAAATCAGCGTATTTTCCCAGAGCCTGGGTTGCGGTGACAAGGGGTTTTTTGTCCGCAGCTGACTTTATAGCCTGGTAATATTCAGCACCCATAACAGCGACATCAATTTGGGGACAGGATTCAACAATGGTAGTCAATGTTTGATATTTACCATAAAAGAGAAGCACCACAAAATCGACGCGCCGGGAGAGTGTGTTTACCAACTCTTTTGCCAGGGGAACGGGATCTTCGATGTCCGTAATGATACTGCTATTGGTGCGATGATGAGAATAATTCAGGGTATCGGTAAGCCCGATAATTCCGATTTTTAATTTATCGTAAGGAACATGATGCGAATTAATGGCATCCAATGTTAAAATTTTATAAGGGTCAAATATATAGTCTCTGGTTTCCGCATTGACGATATTGCCTGAAACCAGTGTATTGGGGTAGGATTGCCTTAGCGAATCCAAAAAGTCAATACCAGCAGTGAGATCCCGGTAACCGATATTGATCGCTTGATATTCCATCTCAAGCATCATCTTGAGCAGGTATTCTGTTTTCAAATTGCTGATTTTTCCCATCCC
>CAZSOP010000396.1:729-4315 GCA_964608385.1 uncultured Cytophagia bacterium | reverse complement strand
GGCGACCCGACGCCGACGCCGATTCCTGATGCAGGGGTTCGCGTGTCTGAATCATTACAAGACGGCCAGACGGCCGGGGCTATTCAGGATGGGCAGCTTACCGCTGAAGGGCTGCAACTACGCGGGGGAAATAGTTTTATCGGCTACACCGTTGCCACCCTGCCGCGAGGCTATCTGGAGTTTAGCGCCAGCGGGTTTGAACAGGATGAGTTACACGGCGGCTCTGAATATAAGGGCGTGCTGGTGACGATGTGGGATGAAGCGGTTGGGTATAGCTATGAAAGCGCCTCGTTCATTTTTGAGTTACGCAAGTATGGCTATATTGAAGGCCGGCCGGATGCCTCGAATTCGTTGTGGTTCAAGATTAAATCCAATGGCGAATGGAGCGAAAACCACAAAAAGCCTTTTTCCTGGGATAAGTCGGCGGTCTATCGTTTTCGGATGGAATGGGGCGGCGGCGAAGCGCGGATTTATCGAGACGGCGAACTGTTAAACACCGGCGTCTATCGGCCGGAATTTACCCCGGGCGCGCATCGCATCCAGATCGGCGCGAACCCACTGCGGGGACGCACGACGCCCCATAATTTGTTGATTACAGATGTAGAAATCGGGGAATTCGCCTCCTGAGTTCAGCGACGTACCGGCATCAGTCCCCAGACGTTTCGTCCGGGGCTGATTGCCGGCGTTTTTCGATTCCCCCCCCGTCCGCCTCAATTGCTGTAGCTGTTGCGCGGCAAAACCGCATGTATCAGGCAAATCCACGGGCATAGCCGCTGTATTCAACTACCCGGAAGGACTTCTTTTTCTGAGGGTTTATGCTTGACAGCGACCCGAATAATACTATTATGTATTACTACGTTCAGTAATCAGACGAAGTAGAACGTTCGGAAGCATTGCCGGGTTTTGGCGGCATCGCCGCAGACTTTTCTCTCAAAACCCGACGGTAAGTGGGGACATTGCAGAACCGGATCAGAGACAACAGGCGGCTTTTTCAAAAGGAACCCGCATGTTGCCTCTGATCCATTGAACGAGAGGTAGGAAACCATGCAAAAAACACCATACTGGAGCATTGTGTTCGTGTATGTGATGATGGGTACGCTTATAACGCTGGGATGGAACGGCGCTGCGGCGTGGGCCGCTTCGGAACAGCAGGCCCTGCACGCGCTGTCAGGGAAAATCGTCTTTCAATCCGACCGCGACGGCGATTGGGAAATTTACGCCATGAACGTGGATGGCAGCAACCTGGTGCAATTAACCCAGAATTTAGCCGCTGATGAATATCCCGTGTGGTCGCCGGACGGGACGCAGATCGCGTTTAAATCAGACCGGAGCGGGGATGTCGAGGTGTACGTGATGAATGCTGACGGCACGGAGCAGCGAGCTGTCACGAATCATCCGGCCAGAGATGAAGACCCGGCCTGGTCGCCGGATGGAGACTGGCTGATCTTTCAGTCCACCCGCGAAAGTAATATCGAACTGTTTTTCATCCGACCGGATGGCACCGGCCTCAAGCGTTTTACACGTACCTTAGGCAAGAATGCCCTGGCGGCCTGGTCGCCGGACGGGCAGCACATCGCCTATACCGGCAACCGCTACCTGGGGTGGGATGTGTACGTCACCAACCTTGATAAAACCCGGGACGAACGCATCACGACCGGAGATGGCGCCTGCCGGCCCGATTGGTCGCCGGATGGACAGAAAATTGCCTATGTGTCCGGCGAAGACTCCAAGAAAACCAATATTTGGATTATCAACCCCGATGGCAGCGACCGCTGGAATCTGACCCGGGACACCGGCAATTACAATTATTATCCGGCCTGGTCCCCAGACGGCAATCATCTGGTGTATGCCCGGTCGCCCGAGAAAGAAGGGGCCAATTGGGAGTTATATGTGATCGCCACCGATGGAAAGCAGCAGCCGATCCAACTGACCGATCATCCGGACCAGGATAAATTCCCGGATTGGCACAGCGGAGAAATCTCCGATGAGCTGTTTCAGGCGTTGACCACCTTCCAGGAGGTCGTCTACGAATCGGAAGAGGCCCTGCGCGTGATCGGGTCGCCGCGAAAGGATGCCGACGCCTCGAATGGGCAGGCTGTGTACGCCCCCCTCTCCCAAGCGTCCGGGTTTGTGATGTACGGCCCTTATGTCACCTATCAGCCCGGTCGCTACCGCGCCATTTTCAGGCTCAAGGCCGAGGCCATTACCCAGCTCAAACAGCCGGTTGTGGCTATAGACGTGACCACCGATAAGGGCAAAACGCTGGTCGCGCGGCAGGAGGTGCCGGGCACGCAATTGTCAACGTCTCAGTATCAGGAATTGCAGCTCGAGTTTGCCTTGCAGGAGCCAAAGACGCTCGAATTTCGGGTGTTCTCGTTCGGCACGGCCGATGTCTGGGCCGATTCGATCACGATTCGTTCACGTGGCTGAGCGAATCCACTGATCAATGGTCTGCACCAGCTCATCCATAATCGCGCCCCAATAGGTGATCGGCCGTTCTGGAGGTTGCTCTGACTTGACCCCGAAATAATGGTCGGCGCGCGCAATGGTGATATACGTCTTGGGCGGCGTCATCTGCTGATAGAGTTGTTCAAGAAAGGCCTGATCCTGAGCATCCTCGCGCCCGCCGTCAATCAATAAAATCGGAGGGTGCTCAGGATACGCGAGTACCGTATCTATGGTGATATGCTGCAAGATCGGATTCACAAACTCGAGTGGAAGCTGGTGAATCTGCGGCAGTTGCATATCCTGCGATAACCGCTGCCTCGGATAGTGGGGGTTGGGCGCGGTCTCTGACCAGAACAATTCTTGGCCCCGCCGACCGGGCGCAACGGCGACAATGCCGCTGACGCGCGAATCCTCGATGCCGGCCGGAATCACGACCCCGGCCCCAAAGGAATGGCCGACCAAAACAAGCTGCGTCGCATCAATGTCAGGGGCTGCTGTCAGCACCGTGACCGCCTGCCTGACATCTTCGACAAAATCCAGATCATCAGGCGAATCAAGCTCCGTCGGATCATCTGATTCCCCATACCCCCGGAAATCGAAACGCAGCACGCCATAGCCTTGCCGAACCAATTGATCGCTCAAGACTCTGTACAAAGGCAGGCTGCTTCCTTGCGAGGTTCCGCCGTGAGCCAGGACAATTCCCGGAAATGGCGGCCTTCCCCGGGGTAAACAAAGGGAGCCGCGTAAGGTCAGCCCACCGCTTGGAAACGTGACCTCTGAGCACGACGCCGGACAGAGCAAGACCGCTTTGCCTTTCCGAATGCTTTCGTCATAGAGATAGTGCAGCGTCTCTGTATGAAACGCATACACTCCTGCAAACACCACCACGAGAACAAGCAGACTTAATCCACAGCAAAGAACAAGGTTTTTCATACAGCCTATTGAACCTTCAAGGGAATTCATGCCGCCAGAGCGACCTTTTGCTCATGGGGGCCATTATTCTGGTTCTTGCGCATGCGTCCATTTTCCATTATGATACAGATACAGGTCTGAAATCCGAAACACCGGCTCCCCCGCTCCGCCGCCTGTCCCGCTTATGATTCCCACGATTGCTCCGGTCGTTCGCTTAATATCCGGG
>CAZSOP010000396.1:0-719 GCA_964608385.1 uncultured Cytophagia bacterium | reverse complement strand
GGGGGGGGGGGGGGGGGGGGGGGGGGGGGGGGGGGGGGAACGAGACCTGAGACGCGACTTCAGTAAATGCCACTAATTCGCCGATATGTAAATTCGTTTTGTTCACTTTAAAAGAACAAGAATACACGCTGCCGTCCGGCCGGCGGATGACATGGGAAAGTTCCCCGACATACACGATCACATCGCGGGGGTATTCGATGTCGGGCGGCGCCTGCGCTTTGGCAAGCTCGATGTAATACGAAATGTCATGCAATCGCTGATTCTGCCGGGCGAACGCGGATTCAAGGCCGGCTTTGCGGATCATAGTTGTTGCAGGATATGGCAATTCCGGAAGGCGTTGATGGCGTAACTCCGCCCGGTGCAGCGGAATCTGGATCAATAACACCAGAAACGGCGCAAGCACAATGACCGGAAGCCCCCATCGGACGATGCGATGATCAAAAAAAGAGGCCAGGATGCCAGATTCAGGCTCTTTATCCGTCTCCAGCAACGAATGCGTCCGCAACCGACTCAGGCAAAAGACACTGTAGGCCATGCCCAGAATCCACAGCCATTCACTGGTTAAGCGATACCGAGGCGATTCTCCGGCTAAGGCATGTAACGCTGTCAGAGCAAAAAATACCCCGATCAGCAATAGCCCCGACCGCGGTCGTTTTCCGAATGCCAGCACGAACCCGAGGTAGCCGAACAGAGCAGCCAGCCAGGTTGAGGCAGCCTCC
>CAZSOP010000395.1:0-4317 GCA_964608385.1 uncultured Cytophagia bacterium | reverse complement strand
TCAGCGCTCTTGGCGAGCTTGGCGGTTTTGGGTACGCATTAACCGGATGATCCTATATTTTTTCTTTAACTGTATAAAAATCATACACTGAAACCGAAGAGCAATCTTGAGAGCTTTGTAAAGTTATTTTACGGTATCTATATTTCTATAATGGGTTGTAAATATCATTTACATATGTGGGATAATATACTAATCACACGATATACATATACAAACGTTGATCAATAGAACCTTGCGAATATAGGCAGCCCCCGCGATGAAACACGGATTAAACGGATTTAACGGATTTCACGGATTCGCTCTGATTTTCATTCATCACCGGCTCGTTCGTAGTTCCGCCTTTAGGCGGAATCTACCCACAAGGGAGGCGTGCTGATCAGATCGGAAACCCGACGGCGCCCCGTATCCTTTGCATAATTCCCCAGTCCCCGCTAAACGTATGCTTTATTGTTTTCAGATTAAACTCCTGGCGAGCCATGTTTTTCGAGCGTGCGGGGTTTGGCTGAAAGGCGTTATCATCGACCTGGAATTAAATTGCAGCGCCACCCCAAATTTGGCACGAAGCATCCGGGCTGCGTATAGTAGTTAAAAAAGCAAACCGCTGAGCACACAGAGAAACGCAGAGAAAAACCCAGGACAGAATTTCAAATCGGATGCATATAAAAATGGAAAATGCCGGCATCGTAAAGATTTTTTACGACTATCGGAAGTGCAACCCCTTTATGGGCTGCAGAGGATTCGATGGGGGCGAGAATGGTGGAATTTGCAGTTGTTTCAGGCGGTTTTCGCTGTAATCTTATTTTTATCTATTCAACCCTGGTAGCCAAACATTGCCCCCGAATTCAGCCTTATTCGCTTATTTTTGCTTTTTCTTGATTTTTAACCATAAAATTGCCATACTGGATAGGGGCGGATAAAACAGGGGCGCATGAGTTAATTGGGTTGCTGAAGAGTTTCGGGAAAGGATGATCGATATGATGATCTATATGATGATCGATAATGTATGGATAAAAACCACCGCCTTTTTCATTTTGTTCGTTGCCGCTTCCCTGCCGGCGCAAAACGCTACCACCCCGGGGGCTGTGGAAACCTACCAGACCTTGCACAGCATCGGCATCGAGTGGAGCATAAGCGGCGATGACAACCACAACGCTGACTGCACGGTGCAGTACCGCCGGCAGGGTGAGTCGACCTGGAAATCCGCCCTGCCGCTGTTTCGCATCGATATCAGCGGATTCGGCAACATGCTCGCCGGCAGCATACTGTTTCTGGAGGCCGGCACATCTTATGATATAGAGCTCAGCCTCAGCGACAGCGACGGCGGCAGCAGCACGCAGACGCTGACGCTGACCACCCGCGTCGAGCCGCAATTGCCATCCGGTGGCAACGCCTATTACGTTTCGCCGGGCAGCGGCGGCGGTAGCGGCAGCCAGGCCGATCCCTTTCTCGGCATCGATGCGGCACAGGCGGTGGCGCAGCCCGGCGATATCTTTCTCCTCGATTCAGGGACCTACGGCTCCAGTCGCGTGCGCTTTACCGCGTCCGGTACGAACAGCAACTATATCTTCTGGAAAGCGGCGCCGGGTGAATCGCCGGTGCTGCCCGGGGCGCGCATCATCGGCGATTTTATCTGGCTCGAAGGGGTCACCATCGAGCACGTCGATTACGGCTTGCTCACCGAGTACGGATACGAGCCCGAGGGAATTGTCATCCGCAACAACCGCTTTGAGGATTGCTATTACAGCATCCAGCTCAACCACGGCGGCAAAAACTGGATCATCACCGACAACACCATCATTGGCCGCATCAGCGACTATAGCAGCGGCGCCATGGACGGGGAAGGCATCGAACTCGAGCATACGCACGGCCATGTGGTGGCCTACAATTCGATCAGCAACACCGCTGACGCGATTTCCTATCCCGGTCGCAACTGCGACATCTACAACAATGAAATCTTTCACGTCTCCGACGACGGCATCGAGCTCGATTTCACCCTCGCCAACACCCGCACCTGGAACAACCGCATCACCAATGCTTATAACAACGGTATCAGCTTTCAGAACACCGCAGGTGAGAGCTATGGCGCTCCCTGGTACGTGCTGCGCAATCAGGTGATTGTCGCTGAAGAGGATGTAATTAAGCTGCGCGACAATGTCGACCGCGCCCTGGTGGCGCACAATACTTTTGTGAGTTGGGAGGGAGCGGTGGCCAACAGCACCGGCAAACTCATCGCCTTGCAGAGCAACAACAATCTCTGGATTTCTGTCATCGACCGTTATGTCTGGGAAGATAACAGCAGCTCGACCACCCCGGACTGGCGCACCGATCTCGATTACAACGGTTTTGACTGGAATGACAATATTTATGCCCTGAAATGGGCCGCTACACGATATACCACCCTGCAGGCGTTTCAGAGCGCAACCGGACTGGAGCTCAACGGCATCCGCGTAAAAAAGGATTCTATCTTTCAGCAGTTCGACGTGCCCGAGCCGCCCAACCTGGCGCCGTTTCAGGTGATGACTCTGAAAAACGGTTGCAACGCCGTCGATGCCGGCAAGGTACTGGCCAACATCAACGACGACTATAGCGGCTCGGCGCCGGATTTGGGTGCCTTTGAGTGCAACAGCGCGGTGCCGCATTACGGTCCCCGTTCTTCGCCGCGCATTCGGGCAACGCTGTTGTTGCAGGGTCCGGCATACGAGAGCGGCGGCAGCCGGCAGATGCCGGCCGGATTGCCGCTGAACCAGTCGGTGAGCCGGACCCCCTACTATGACCTGGGCTGGGATTCGCAGGCCGTCACCGCCTCGCCGGTGCCGGCGTTTGCCGCCGACTGGGTCTTTGTGCAGCTGCGCACAGCGCCGGAACAACTTCCGCTTTTCGAGACCAGTGCCTTTGTCGCCGCCAATGGCGTCCTCCTCGATATTGACGGCAGCGAGGGCATTACCGCTGATGTCGATAGCGGCGACTATTATCTCACCGTCAAACAGCGCAACCACCTGTCGGTCACCAGCTCGGGGCCGGTAAGCGTCTCCACCGGTGACGATAGCTGGGATTTTACCGGCAGCCGCTCGCAAGCCCTCGCCGGCAAGGGACTTGTCCCTCTCGCCGCCGACACCTGGGCCCTGGCCGCCGGCGAGCTCGATCACGACGGCTTTATTACCAGCAGCGATTATGTGGTCTATTATAACCAGCAGGATTCCAGCGGCTATACCGCCGCAGACCTCGATTTCGACGGCGATGTCGATGCGACCGATTATCTCTTATGGCTGGAGAATGCGAGGCGGGATGTGAGGTAGAAACGTGAGAACGTGAAAATGTAAGAACGTGAAAACGCGAGAACTTTCAATAAAAAAAAGTGCGGACAATATTTGGAATGATTGTTATATTGGATTTGGTTTTTTAATCGATCAATTATCCGTAAACAATAAAAGACTTGTTAGGTTTTCATTCTTGATGTATAGAGAGTTTGAATAAGAACAGAAATGATCAAACCACGTCGACGTTCGCACGTTCAAACGTGGGTACGTTCACACGTATTATGGGTTGCAGCGACACCCCGGGTTTGACGCGAAGCACCAGGGCTGCGTATAGTAGTTAAAAAAGCAAACCGCCGAGAACGCCGAGGAACGCGAAGAAAAGAATTGATAAAACGCTTCACTGTAAATCTGATCGTGTCGTAATTTTTATGATTCTTGTGATTTTTTCGTCTCGTACTTTGACGGGCATTTGAGAAAAATCTTGCTTGCCTGCAGCACGCCGCTGCTGTCCAGGATTCCCTCGGTGACCACCTGTTGCGCGTCGGCGAGCTGATCCGGCAATATATTGTTATAGATGACCTTGAGGGTGTCCGGCCCTTCGGTCAGGTTGAAACTCACTCTGATCTCTGTGTCATTCCAGTCTATTGATTCGGGTGCGACATAGCCGTTGATGCGCACGCCCTGGGCGATGTATTTGCTCTCTTCCGCTTTGAGTTCCGCGACGGTCATGTAATAAACGGCGGTTTTTTGCAACCCGCCGATGATGAGGTATACAAATGCAGCGATGATAATGACGATACCTGCTGCTACTTTGAGGTTCATGGATTCCTTTCCGGTTCTTTGGTCTGTTTTGTCTATATTGCAGAAATAATGTAGAAAATTCAAGAGCGATTGTCAAGATGATAAAACAGGGGCAACATCCAGGACAAACAATAAAGCAGGAACAAAACCGGCAGAGATGTTGGATCGGGTTTTTACTATCATGTAAAAATTTCATAAACCACAAAGAACGCCAAGATCGCGAAAGGTCCAGCCGAGTCCATATAAGAGTATCCACTTG
>CAZSOP010000394.1:0-4331 GCA_964608385.1 uncultured Cytophagia bacterium | reverse complement strand
CTTGGCGTTTTCTCAGCGGTTAAAAAAGTACTCATTATTCGGAAGAACCATGATTATTTTATCGGGGCGCTCTCCGGGCCGGGATACATGTATCCCAAAGCCGTGCCCGAAGATAAGCTGCCTGGTCTGATTCGGCGCGCCGATTCATTGATGAAACGACTCGACCTGCACGTCTTTGATGTCATGGATTATTCGTTACACGGACCCGATGATGAATTCGCTGATCAAAGCCTATTACGAGAACATGCCGCAGGCAATGGGATTTGTCAATGGCTATGTGCCGGCCAACACCTATTATTATGAGGATGGCCGTCCGATGATCTCTTTCGAGTACTATTTGTCGCCAACGGTTTCAGAAGAAAAAGCTGCAGACGATCTCATCGAGCTTGGCAGGCTCAATGAACAAAGACCCTATTATTTGCTTTTGCACATACGGGAAACCAGTTCGGTGGAACGGGTAAAATCGATTCTCGACCGCCTGCCGGATGATTATGAGCTGGTTTCGCTCGATGTTTTTATGAAAATGGCGGGTGAGAATCCAACCTTTACCAAACGCTATATTGATCGTTAGAAAAACTGTCTTATCGACTTGCGGAATGTAAAAAAAAGAGGTCAACCAAATGGATGAGCAAGCATCAAGAAGAGATTTTGTCAAAACCCTGGCTCTTTCATCAATGGCCCTGGGAATGGGGTGCGGATCACTGCTTAAAAAGAAGCCGCCCAATGTGGTGATCGTTTTTCTCGATGACTCGGGCTGGGCCGATTTCAGACCATTTGCGGATCAGGGGTATCCCACCCCCAATGTTAAACAACTGGCAGAGGAGGGGTGTCGCTTTAATCAGTTTTATGTGCCACAGGCGATCTGTTCGGCGTCGCGGGCCTCTCTGCTCACCGGCTGTTATCCGGGGCGCACCAGAGTGTTTGGAGCGCATGCGCCCAGGCAACGGGGTCTGGATCCAAAATTTGCCACCATGGGAGAGCTGTTTAAAAAGCGTGGGTATAAAACCGCTGTCTTCGGCAAGTGGCACGTGGGTGATCAGCCGGAAACCAGACCGCCGGCACGGGGTTTTGATGAATGCTGCGGTCTGATGTATTCCAATGATATGTGGAAACACCACCCCACCAATCCGGCGTTCTGGGGTAAACATCCTTTGCAGTATTGGGAAAATGATGAGGTAACCATTGAACCGGTCACCGCAAAAGAGCAGACCATGCTCACCACCTGGTATACCGAGCACGCTGTCGATTTTATCAACCGTCATAAAAAAGACCCTTTTCTGCTCTATGTGCCGCATTCCATGCCGCATGTACCCATTTTTTGCAGCGATAAATTCAGGGGTAAATCGGGCATGGGACTCTATGCCGACGTGATGATGGAAATCGACTGGTCGGTGGGGGAAATCAATAAAGCCCTCAAAGCCAATGGACTGGAGGACAATACCATCGTCGTCTTTACATCCGATAACGGTCCCTGGGTCAGTTACGGCAATCACGCCGGAAAAACGCCGTATCGCGAAGCCAAAGGCACCAGTTTTGACGGCGGCACCCGTTCCGCCTGTATCATCAAATATCCGGGCAACGTCAAAGCCGCAACGGTATCCGAGCGCGCTTTCTCCACCATTGATCTCTTGCCGACGCTGTGTCATCTTGCCGAGGTGTCTTTGCCGGAAGATGAAATCGATGGTAAGAATGTCTGGGATCTTATTCGCGGCAAATCCGGGGCGGTGAATCCGCAAGATTATTATGCTTTTTCAACCAACCAAAATCTGGAAAGCGTAATCAGCGGCGATGGTCGCTGGAAACTGCACCTGCCGCATTCCTACCGGCATTTACTCAATCCGGGTGTGGATGGTGAGCCGGGAGAATACATCACCCGGGAGATTGCATTGTCGCTTTTCGATATACAGAATGATCCCTATGAGCAGGACAACGTTATCCATCAATATCCGGAAATCGCGGCCAAACTGAAGCGATACGCCCAGAGCCACAAAGAGAGGTTCTATTCAGAACCACCGCCCCCGCCGCCGCAATAATGGATACAAACCGGGGCTGGATCAGCATTGCTGATTTTCAGCCCCGTTAAATTCATCCCCGCACGGAGGCACGGAGCCACGGAGAAACGATTTTAGCTGTGTTCTGTCGCATTCGGAGTGAAACGGCTTTATACGTTGCCGCATATAATTAATAACGAGACAGGATATTGAAAGGAAAGATTTCGCCTTGTTGATAGACCGCAGGGCAGGAGCCGCCTGCGATGTAATTTTTATTTTGATGGTTGCAGAAGAATTAAGCTCACGGATTAAGTCCTGTAATGATCGAGTCAATTGAATTTTCAATTCGTGTGTCACGGCCTCTGAGGCTGTGCTTCTCCGATGCTGCCTTTTTACATCTGGATATAATACAGAATGTAGGCCCCGGTCCCGTTTAGGGACGGTATTTTTATAGAAAAAATCAACCCTTTTGATACATCAGCTTTTAAATAGAAACATGAAAAGTGCTTTCGTCATTAACAAGGATTATCGGACAAAGAGTTGATAGATTGGCTGCGTTTGATCCGCTGGTTTGTTTTTGCTTTTACGGCACAGCCGTGCGTGCCCCCAGCTTGGCGTTTTCAGACCAAAGGATAAAATCACTTGCATCAACGATGCCGTCCTCGTTACAGTCACAGGCGGAATAGCCACAAACACCGTTGTGGTCGGCATTGTACCACAGGGTATAATCCTGGCTGTTGATAATACCGTTCTGTTCCAGATCGCCGCTCCATAATCCCCAAACTCCATCTTCGAGCTCTATCGCACTCTGGCCTCCGTATGTTTGATCGCTGCTGCTAAAATCGTAAAGCGTAGAACTCGCGGCGGAAAGGCCGTGAGAAGCGTTGCTCATAACCGACAGGTGGTTGCGGTGCCGGATGACGATATAGTAACTGCCCGGCGCTGCAGCAAGGTGAATGTGCCCGCTGCCGCCCTCATCGGCAACAATGCGGCCATCGCGGTGCAGCAGAGCGCTTTTTGAAACCACAGCCGTACCATCCGGAGTGGTTCGCAGCTGCACCAGGATCCAGTCTACGATCTGTTCGAGAATAGTGGTTATGGTCCGGCTGTCCTGTGCATAAGGTGCTGTTAGCGGTACCGGACCCGCTGTGCGCAGATCATCACGCATGCGGTCGAGGGTCGGGTCATAGGGACCTTGCAGGAAAAGCTTTGCCTGCAATCGCACATACTCGAGTTCAAATGTTGATTCGGCGGCAAATGCTGATCCTTGCAGCGCATTGTCCACGGCCTGCACGCTCCAGTAATAGGTGCCGGCAGCGAGGCCTTTTAGCGTCCAGGAGAGATTGTAACATTGCCCGCCCAGAGCAGCAATTTTACGCCATCCATCGCTGTTTTGCGCCATCGAGGAAAAAATATCGTTGGCACCGGAGGTGGTGCCTGCCCTGAGATGATAGCTCAAGCCGTTCGATGGTGTTTGATTGTCTGCGGATGCATTCCAGCTTAGCGTCACCTCGTCGCAGGCACTGGTATGAGCGAGTCCTGTCGGCGCTGTTGGCGTGGTATTGGCCGTGGATTGATCGTTGCGGTATATCTCTGAAAAAGGATTCGAATCCACATCTCTGCCGCTCAGGATGATGTCCAGATCGTGGTCGTTGTCGACATCGCCCCAGGTGGCACAGCTGTAATCTAGGTCTTCCAGGGCGGTAGAGACCTCGCTAAACGTTCCGGAATCGTTTTGATAGAGCCTGGTTAAAAAGGTCGAGCTCGCCCAGCGGCTGCCGGTGAGAAGAATATCCAAATCACCGTCGTTGTTGTAATCGCCCCATACGCCGCCGCCGTTACAGATGCCGGTGAGTCCGGCGGCAATGTCGGTAAAGCTGCCGTTATTATTTTGATAAATTTTTGTCGTACGCGAACCTCCGGATCCGGTGTGGCCGGCGATGAGCAGATCGAGGTCGCCGTCGTTGTCATAATCGCCCCAGTCAACGCCGGCATATCTAACGCTGTCCAGCTCTGCATCGATGTTGGTAAAGGTTTGCGCCATCATCGTTGTTACCATGATCAGACACAAGCAAAACAGCGCTTTACTCACATCCTTCAATCTACACATCATGAGCTTTTCCCCGAATGTTTGCTAAGGCATTCATCAAGTCAGTTTTTTAAAATGACTGTGATTTAAATGAATAAAACGTTTAGCATTGGATAGAAAGACTGTTATCGGCTGGATTCTCTGGTAAACGAAAATGCTGGTAAGATGAGCTTGTCTGTATTCAGCAGTTTGGAGCAACCTGATTTATACTTTGTTCAAATATGCCATATTTTATATTTATCACTTGACGG